>NZ_NKIG01000075.1:0-1860 GCF_002255865.1 Pseudomonas sp. PGPPP1
CAGATCAATCCATTTAACGTCATGATCTTTGATGAGTTGAACCGACTTCGACATAGTGTCCTCCGGGTGGCTTCGGGCTGGGGTAGTGGAGTTAGCCCTTAGAATGTGGGTGATGCCGGCGCGGATACTCCGCCATGGCAACCTGCCTCACAAGAGAGCAAATTGCATGCCAGTGCGCCAACATGGGTTTTTTGGTGCAAAAACGCCCCTATAAAGGTGCAATGCGACAAAAGCGTGAAAATGGCGCACCGCAATGTGGCGTTAATTTGTGAAAATGCACCGCTTTAGTGCGTGATCAGTCCTTTGCATATTAACTGGTTAAACCTTGAGCGATTTCCGCTATAATCCGCGCCCCCCTTTTTCAGCAGGCCCGGCGCGCGCTGTTTCCATGAAATTAATCGTTAAAGTCTTCCCCGAGATCACCATCAAAAGCCGACCGGTACGGACGCGTTTCATCCGTCAATTGGCCAAGAACATCCGTGCCGTGCTCCGAGACCTGGACCCGGCTGTGGTGGTGAACGGCGTGTGGGACAACCTCGAGCTGGAAACCCGCATTACCGACGCCAAAGCCTTGAAGGACATGACCGAGCGCCTGAGCTGCATGCCGGGCATTGCGCATTTCCTGCAGGTAGACGAGTACCCGCTGGGCGACTTCGACGACATCACCGAGAAGTGCAAACAGCACTACGGCAGTGAGCTCGAAGGCAAGATCTTTTCGGTACGCTGCAAGCGTGCCGGCAAGCACACCTTCAGCTCCATGGACGTCGAGAAATACGTCGGCAGCAAGCTTCGTCGCGAGTGCGGCGCCGCTGGAATTTCCCTGAAAGCACCGCAAATTGAAGTGCGCATGGAAATTCGCGACCAACGGTTGTTTGTGATCCACAGCCAGCACAACAGCATCGGCGGCTACCCGCTGGGTGCCCTGGAACAGACCCTGGTCCTCATGTCCGGCGGTTTCGATTCCACGGTGGCGGCCTACCAGATCATGCGTCGCGGCCTGATGAGCCACTTCTGCTTCTTTAATCTGGGCGGGCGTGCACACGAATTGGGCGTGATGGAAGTTGCGCACTTTATCTGGAAGAAATACGGCAGCTCCCAACGCGTGCTATTTGTAAGCGTACCGTTCGAGGAAGTGCTGGGCGAAATCCTCGGCAAAGTCGATAACGGTCATATGGGCGTAGTATTGAAGCGTATGATGTTGCGCGCTGCGTCGCAGATTGCCGACCGCCTGCAGATCGACGCACTGGTGACCGGTGAAGCGATCTCCCAGGTGTCCAGCCAGACGCTGCCCAACCTGTCGATCATCGATTGCGTCACCGAGAAGCTGGTGCTGCGCCCGCTGATCGCCAGCCACAAGCAGGACATCATCGACCTGGCAGAAGAAATCGGCACCGCCGACTTTGCCAAGCACATGCCTGAGTACTGCGGGGTCATTTCGGTGAACCCCAAGACCCACGCCAAGCGTCACCGCGTGGAGCATGAAGAGAAAGAATTCGACATGGCGATTCTGGAGCGTGCGCTTGAGAACGCCAAGCTGGTCCCGATCGATCGCGTGATCGACGAACTGGGCCAGGATGTGAAGATCGAAGAAGTCAGCGAAGCCCTGGCCGGCCAGATCGTCGTCGACATCCGTCACCCGGATGCCGCTGAAGATGAGCCGCTGGAAATCGCTGGCATCGACGTACAAACGCTGCCGTTTTATGCATTGAACGCGCGTTTCAAGGAACTGGATAACAGCCGTCAGTACCTGCTGTATTGCGACAAAGGCGTGATGAGTCGCCTGCATGCCCACCATTTGCTCAGTGAGGGGCATGCCAATGTGCGCGTTTATCGACCGAGCTAAGAGCCCGGGGCTGTTTG
>NZ_NKIG01000009.1:0-192413 GCF_002255865.1 Pseudomonas sp. PGPPP1
TGATGATCGCCGAAGTTCACGCCGAGTCCTTCACCATCTCCGATATTCGCGTCAACGGCCTCCAGCGGGTTTCCGCGGGTAGCGTCTTTGGTGCATTACCGTTGAACGTCGGTGAACAGGCTGATGACCGTCGCCTGGTGGAATCCACTCGTGCGCTGTTCAAAACCGGTTTCTTTCAAGACATCCAACTGGGTCGCGAAGGCAACGTCCTGGTCATCACCGTCGTCGAGCGACCTTCCGTCGCGAGTATCGAGATCGAAGGCAACAAGGCGATCTCTACTGAAGACTTGATGAAAGGTCTGAAGCAATCCGGCCTGGCCGAGGGCGAGATCTTCCAGCGCGCCACCCTTGAGGGTGTGCGTAACGAGCTACAACGCCAGTACGTTGCCCAGGGTCGCTACTCCGCGACCGTGGAAACGGAAGTGGTTCCGCAGCCTCGTAACCGTGTTGGCCTGAAGGTCAACATCAACGAAGGCACCGTGGCGGCGATCCAGCACATCAACGTGGTGGGTAACACCAAGTTCGCTGATGACGACCTGATCGACCTGTTCGAACTCAAGACCACCAACTGGTTGTCGTTCTTCAAGAACGATGACAAGTACGCCCGCGAAAAACTGTCTGGTGACCTGGAGCGTCTGCGTTCCTACTACCTCGACCGTGGCTATATCAACATGGATATCGCTTCGACCCAGGTGTCCATCACTCCGGATAAGAAGCACGTCTACATCACCGTCAACGTCAACGAAGGCGAGAAGTACAAGGTTCGTGACGTCAAGCTGAGCGGCGACCTGAAAGTACCTGAAGACCAGGTCAAGGCCCTGCTGCTGGTGCAGAAAGACCAGGTGTTCTCGCGCAAGCTGATGACCACCACCTCCGAACTGATCACCCGTCGCCTGGGTAACGAAGGCTATACCTTCGCCAACGTCAACGGCGTGCCGACCCCGCATGATGATGACCACACTGTGGACATCACCTTCGTCGTCGATCCAGGCAAGCGTGCCTATGTGAACCGTATCAATTTCCGTGGAAACACCAAGTCTGCGGACGAAGTGCTGCGTCGTGAAATGCGTCAGATGGAAGGTGGCTGGGCGTCGACCTACCTGATCGACCAGTCCAAGACCCGTCTTGAACGCCTGGGCTTCTTCAAGGAAGTCAACGTTGAAACTCCAGCCGTACCCGGCGTGGATGACCAGGTTGACGTGAACTACGCCGTAGAAGAGCAAGCGTCGGGTTCCATCACCGCCAGCGTCGGCTTCGCACAGAGTGCTGGTCTGATCCTCGGTGGTTCCATTACCCAGAACAACTTCCTGGGTACCGGTAACAAGGTGTCCATCGGCCTGACCCGAAGCGAATACCAGAGCCGCTATAACTTCGGTTATGTCGACCCCTACTGGACTGCTGACGGTGTGAGCCTGGGCTACAACGCCTTCTACCGCACCACCGACTACAAAGACCTCGACGTTGACGTTGCAAGCTATGCGATCGACAGCCTGGGTGCTGGCGTGAACATTGGCTACCCGATCAGTGAGACCTCGCGTCTGACCTTCGGCCTGACCGCGCAACAGGATGAGATCAAGACCGGTGTGTACACCGTGGATGAAATCTTCAACTTCGTGCGTACCGAAGGCGACAAATTCCTGAACTTCAAGGCGTCGGCCGGCTGGTCCGAGTCGACCCTGAACAAAGGTGTACTGGCAACCCGTGGTCACTCCCAGAGCTTGACCCTGGAAGCCACCACGCCGGGCAGCGACCTGTCGTTCTTCAAGCTTGATTACCGTGGCCAGCTGTTCCAGCCGTTGAGCGACAACTACACCATGCGCCTGCACACTGAGCTGGGCTATGGCGATGGTTATGGTTCCACCAATGGTCTACCGTTCTACGAGAACTACTATGCGGGTGGCTTCAACTCCGTACGTGGTTTCAAAGACAGCACCTTGGGCCCACGTGGTACCCCAAGCCGTGGTGTTGGTGTAACCGGTAACCAGGGCACCGTGGCTGACTCGGACAATGACCCGCTGCCGTTCGGTGGTAACGTACTGATCCAGGGTGGTGCGGAGATTCTGTTCCCGCTGCCATTCGTCAAGGACCAGCGTTCGCTGCGTACGTCGGTATTCTGGGACGTGGGTAACGTGTTCGACTCCAAGTGCGAGCAGATCAGAAACCCGAGTGGTGTGAAGTCTGAAACCCAATGCAACGACGTGAGCCTGAGCAACCTGGCAAGCTCCGTGGGTGTGGGTGTGACATGGGTGACTGCGCTTGGCCCATTGAGCTTTGCTCTGGCCATGCCGATCAAGAAGCCTGATAACGCTGAAACCCAGATTTTCCAATTCTCCCTCGGCCAGACGTTCTAAGCGTCTGACCCAAGATAACGACAACGGATTCTGTAGGAGTGCATCGTGCGTAAGTTGACTCAATTGGTACTGCTGGCAACCGTGTTGGTAGCAAGCCCGGCCTTCGCCGAAATGAAAATCGCCGTCCTGAACTATCAGATGGCGCTGTTGGAATCCGATGCGGCCAAGAAGTACGCCGTGGATGCCGAGAAAAAATTCGGTCCTCAACTGACCAAGCTGAAAACTTTGGAAAGCAGCGCCAAGGGTATCCAGGATCGCCTGGTTGCCGGCGGTGACAAGATGCAGCAAGGCGAGCGCGAGCGCCTGGAGCTTGAATTCAAGCAAAAGGCTCGTGACTACCAGTTCCAGTCCAAGGAGCTGAACGAAGCCAAGGCTGTTGCTGACCGCGAAATGCTGAAACAGCTGAAGCCAAAACTCGACAGCGCTGTGGAAGAAGTCATCAAGAAAGGTGCCTTTGACCTGGTGTTCGAGCGTGGCGCTGTGATCGACGTCAAGCCTCAATACGACATCACCCGTCAGGTGATCGAGCGCATGAACCAGCTGAAGTAAGCCATGACCGCGACTATCAAACTCGGCGAGTTGGCCGAGTTCCTGGGAGCCACTTTGCGTGGCTCCCCGGAGAAAGAAATCACTGGGCTAGCCACCTTGCAGGAGGCTGGCCCAGCTCAGTTGAGCTTCCTCGCAAACCCCCAATACCGTAAATACCTCGTCGACAGTCAAGCCGCCGCCGTGTTGCTGAAAGCTGCTGATGCCGAAGGGTTTACCGGGGATGCGCTTGTGGTGGCCGATCCGTACCTGGCGTATGCGCAGGTGTCGCACCTGTTCGATCCAAAACCCAAGGCAGCCGTCGGTATTCATCCGTCGGCGGTGATCGCCGATGATGCCCAGGTCGACCCTGCGGCTAGCATTGGCGCCTTCGCGGTGATCGAAAGTGGCGCACGTGTCGCGGCTGGCGTGACGGTTGGCGCCCATTGTTTTATCGGCGCGCGCTGCGAAATCGGCGCTGGCGGCTGGCTGGCACCCCGCGTGACCCTGTACCACGATGTGCGTATCGGTGAGCGTGTGGTAATTCAGTCCGGTGCGGTCATCGGCGGTGAAGGCTTCGGCTTTGCCAATTCCAAGGGTATCTGGAACAAGATTGCCCAGGTCGGCGGCGTATTGATCGGCGACGACGTGGAAATTGGCGTGAACACCGCGGTCGATCGTGGGGCCCTGGCCGATACCGTGATCGGTAATGGCGTGAAGCTCGACAACCAGATCCAGATTGCCCACAACGTGCAGATTGGCGATCACACCGCCATGGCCGCCTGTGTGGGCATCTCCGGCAGCACCAAGATCGGCAAGCATTGCATGCTCGCTGGTGGTGTTGGGCTGGTGGGGCATATCGACATTTGCGACAACGTCTTCATCACCGGCATGACCATGGTGACCCACTCGATTACCGAGCCAGGGGCCTATTCGTCCGGTACCGCCATGCAGCCTGCGGCTGAGTGGCGCAAGAGTGCAGCACGTTTGAGGCAGCTCGACGACATGGCTCGACGTCTCAAACAGCTGGAAAAGCGTGTTGGGGACGTGACCCCTGGCGGTAATGCTTCATCAGAAGGCTGATACCATTTCCATATCAAGTGTGCACAGCCGCTAGACTGCCTCCTTGATTTGCTAGCGGGGCGTGCGTTTAGTTCGCCCGCCCCCAATCTTTATTACAGGCTTCCCCCCGAAATGATGGACATCAACGAGATTCGCGAATACCTGCCTCACCGTTACCCGTTCCTGCTCGTGGATCGTGTAGTGGACCTCAATGTTGAGGAAAAGCGCATTCGTGCCTACAAGAATGTCAGCATCAACGAACCGTTCTTCAACGGTCACTTTCCCGCGCATCCAATCATGCCGGGCGTGTTGATCATCGAAGCGATGGCCCAGGCTGCCGGTATCCTTGGTTTCAAAATGCTCGACCTCAAGCCTGCCGACGGCACGCTTTACTATTTCGTGGGCTCCGACAAGTTGCGTTTCCGCAACCCGGTCACCCCGGGTGACCAGTTGATCCTGGAAGCCAAGTTCATCAGCTGCAAACGCCAGATCTGGAAGTTTGAGTGCCAGGCTTCGGTGGACGGCAAGCCGGTGTGCTCTGCCGAGATCATCTGTGCGGAACGCAAACTATGAGTTTGATTGACCCTCGCGCAATCATCGATCCGTCGGCCGTTCTGGCCGCCGACGTTGAGGTCGGCCCTTGGTCGATCATCGGCGCAGGTGTTGAAATCGGCGAGGGGACTGTCATCGGGCCGCATGTGATCCTCAAAGGTCCGACCCGCATTGGCAAACACAATCGTATCTACCAGTTCTCCTCGGTAGGCGAAGACACCCCGGACATGAAGTACAAGGGTGAAGAAACACGCCTGGTAATCGGTGATCACAACATCATTCGAGAAGGCGTGACCATTCACCGTGGAACTGTGCAAGACCGTGCAGAAACCACCCTGGGTGACCACAACCTAGTGATGGCCTATGCCCACATCGGCCATGACAGCGTAATCGGCAACCACTGCATCTTGGTCAACAACACTGCGCTGGCTGGCCATGTGCACGTTGATGACTGGGCGATCCTGTCCGGTTTCACCCTGGTGCATCAGTATTGCCATATCGGCGCCCACAGCTTTTCCGGCATGGGTACCGCCATCGGCAAGGATGTTCCTGCGTATGTCACCGTGTTCGGCAACCCGGCCGAAGCCCGCAGCATGAACTTCGAGGGCATGCGCCGTCGTGGGTTCAGCGAAGAGGCGATCCATGCCCTGCGTCGTGCCTACAAGGTGGTTTACCGCCAGGGGCTGACGGTGGAGCAGGCGTTGACCCAACTGGCCGAGCCGGCAGCGTTGTTCCCGGAAGTCGCGGTGTTCCGTGACTCTATCCAGGCGTCGACTCGCGGCATCACCCGCTAATCATGGCCAATCTGCGTATCGCGCTGGTGGCCGGAGAAGCTTCCGGCGATATTCTGGGCGCAGGTCTCATGCGGGCCCTCAAGGCCCAGCATCCGGCGGTGGAGTTCATTGGCGTCGGCGGTCCGTTGATGCAGGCCGAAGGGCTCACGTCCTACTTCCCCATGGAGCGCTTGTCGGTCATGGGGTTGGTGGAAGTGCTGGGTCGCCTTCGTGAACTGCTGGCTCGCCGCAAGCTGCTGATCCAGACCCTGATCGAAGAAAAGCCTGACGTCTTCATCGGAATCGACGCGCCGGACTTCACCCTCAATATCGAACTCAAATTGCGTCAGGCCGGTATCAAGACCGTGCACTACGTCAGCCCGTCCGTGTGGGCGTGGCGGCAGAAGCGCGTGTTGAAGATTCGTGAAGGCTGCGATTTGATGCTGACCTTGTTGCCGTTTGAGGCGAAGTTCTACGAAGAGAAGGGCGTGCCGGTGCGGTTTGTCGGGCATACCTTGGCCGATACGATCCCCCTGCAGGCTGATCGAGCAACTGCCCGTGCCGAATTGGGCTTGGCTGAGGGGCCGCTGGTTGCGCTGATGCCGGGCAGTCGGGGCGGCGAAGTCGGTCGTCTGGGCGCGTTGTTTTTTGATGCGGCTGAACGCTTGATGGCCCTGAAGCCCGGTGTGCGCTTCGTACTGCCGTGTGCCAGCCCGCAACGTCGCGCGCAGATCGAAACGTTGCTGGAAGGCCGCAGCCTGCCGTTGACCCTGTTGGATGGCCAATCGCACCTGGCCTTAGCCGCCTGTGATGCGGTGCTGATTGCCTCGGGCACCGCGACCCTGGAGGCCTTGTTGTACAAGCGCCCGATGGTCGTGGCCTACCGCTTGGCACCGCTGACCTTCTGGATTCTCAAACGCATGGTCAAGAGCCCCTACATCTCCTTGCCCAATTTGCTGGCTCAACGCCTGTTGGTGCCGGAGTTGTTACAGGACGACGCAACGCCTGAGGCCTTGGCGCAAACCGTACTTCCCCTGATCGATGGTGGCGAAGAGCAGACCCGTGGTTTTGACGCTATCCATCGCATTTTGCGTCGGGATGCGTCCAACCAGGCGGCGGATGCCGTGTTGACCTTGATCGGCCAAAAACAGGATTCCCTATGACGACGCAAATGGGCCTGGATTTCAGCCTGGTCGCACAAGCCCACGAACTGGTGGCCGGTGTTGATGAGGTAGGGCGCGGCCCGCTGTGCGGCGCTGTTGTCACAGCGGCGGTGATTCTTGACCCGAACCGCCCGATCCTCGGCCTCAACGACTCGAAAAAACTCACCGAAGCCCGCCGCGAAAAGCTCTTCGACGAGATCTGCGAAAAAGCGCTGAGCTGGCACATCGCTCGGGCCGAGGTCGAAGAGATCGACGAACTGAACATCCTTCACGCAACCATGCTCGCTATGCAGCGTGCGGTAGAAGGCCTGCACATCACGCCAAAAATGGCGATGATCGATGGCAACCGTTGCCCGAAACTGACAATGCCGTCTGAAGCCGTGGTCAAGGGTGATAGCAAGGTGCCGGCGATTGCCGCCGCATCGATCCTGGCCAAAGTCAGCCGCGACCGTGAAATGGCTGCGTTCGAATTGATCTACCCCGGCTACGGCATTGGTGGCCACAAGGGCTACCCGACGCCCGTTCATCTGGAAGCCTTGGCTCGGCTGGGCCCGACGCCGATCCACCGCCGCTCATTCGCCCCGGTTCGCCTGGCTTACGAAGCGCGGGAGAGTCTCGAGGCGGTATAGTCGCGAGGCTGATGTTTTACTCAAGGCCCGGTACAATCCGGGCCTTGTTGTTTTCCACGTATAAGAGATCACTATGCCGGCTTCATTCGTCCATCTACGCCTGCACACTGAATACTCCCTGGTCGATGGCCTGGTACGGATCAAACCGCTGGTCAAAACCCTGGTGGGCATGAACATGCCTGCGGTAGCGGTAACCGATCAGAACAACATGTGTTCCTTGGTCAAGTTCTACAAGAACGCCATGGGGGCCGGCATCAAGCCGATCTGTGGCGCCGACTTGTGGCTGTCCAACAAAGACCCCGACAGCCCCCTGAGCCGCATCAGCCTGTTGGCGATGAACGGCGTCGGCTATCGCAACCTGACCGAACTGATTTCCCGCGGCTTTATCGACGGCCAACGCAATGGCTCGATCATCATCGAGCGTGAATGGGTTGCCGAGGCGAGTGAAGGTCTGATCATGCTGTCGGCCGCCAAAGAAGGCGAGATCGGCATTGCGCTGCTGGGCGGTAACCCCCATGAAGCGGAAGTGCTCGCCAGCGAGTGGATGCAGGTCTTCCCCGACCGTTTCTACCTGGAAGTCCAGCGCACCAACCGCCCCAACGATGAAGAGCACCTGCACGCCGCCGTCGCCCTGGCCGACAAGCTGGGCGCGCCGTTGGTGGCGACCAACGATGTGCGCTTCATCAAGAAAGAAGATTTCGAGGCGCACGAGACCCGCGTGTGCATCGGCGAAGGCCGGGCCCTGGATGACCCGCGTCGTTCGAAGAACTACAGTGAAGAGCAATACCTCAAAAGCGCCGATGAGATGGCCGAGCTGTTCAGCGACCTGCCCGAGGCCCTGGAAAACTCCGTCGAAATCGCCAAGCGCTGCAATATCGAAGTGAAATTGGGCAAACACTTCCTGCCCAACTTCCCAATTCCCGATGGCATGACCATCGACGAGTATTTCCGCAAGGTGTCGTTCGACGGCCTGGAAGAGCGCCTCACCGTTCTGCTGCCCAAGGACACCACTGAAGACTACGATGCCAAGCGTCAGGTGTACGTCGATCGGCTAAATTTCGAGCTGGATATCATCATTCAGATGGGGTTTCCCGGTTACTTCCTGATCGTAATGGACTTTATCCAGTGGGCCAAAAGCAACGGTGTGCCGGTGGGTCCTGGCCGGGGGTCGGGTGCTGGCTCACTCGTGGCCTACGTACAGAAGATTACCGACCTCGATCCGCTGGAATATGACCTGCTGTTCGAACGGTTCCTGAACCCGGAACGGGTTTCCATGCCCGACTTCGACGTCGACTTCTGCATGGATGGCCGCGACCGCGTGATCGAATACGTGGCCGAAAAATACGGCCGCAACGCGGTAAGTCAGATCATCACCTTCGGCTCCATGGCCGCGAAGGCGGTAATCCGCGACGTTGCCCGAGTGCAGGGCAAGTCCTACGGCCTGGCCGATCGCCTGTCGAAGATGATTCCGTTCGAAGTCGGCATGACCCTGGAAAAGGCCTACGAGCAGGAAGAAATCCTGCGCGACTTCATCAAGATCGATGAAGAGGCCGCCGAAATCTGGGACATGGCCCGCAAGCTTGAAGGCGTGGTGCGTAACGTCGGTAAACACGCCGGTGGTGTGGTTATCGCACCGACCAAGCTCACCGACTTCTCGCCAATCTATTGCGACGAAGCAGGCGATGGCCTGGTAACCCAGTTCGACAAGGACGACGTGGAGGCCGCCGGTCTGGTGAAGTTCGACTTCCTCGGCCTGCGGACCCTGACGATCATCGACTGGGCACTCAAGACCATCAACCGTGAACGTGCCAAGGTCGACGAAGAGCCGCTGGATATCGCGTTTATCCCGCTGGATGACAAGCCGACTTATCAGTTGCTGCAAAAAGCCGAAACCACGGCGGTGTTCCAGCTAGAGTCGCGCGGCATGAAGGAGCTGATCAAAAAGCTCAAGCCCGACTGCCTGGAAGACTTGATCGCACTGGTGGCCCTGTTCCGTCCGGGCCCGCTGCAATCGGGCATGGTGGATGACTTCATCAACCGTAAGCACGGCCGCGCCGAGTTGGCGTATCCGCACTCCGACTATCAATACGAAGGCCTCAAGCCGGTATTGGCGCCCACCTACGGCATCATCCTGTATCAAGAACAGGTGATGCAGATCGCCCAGGTGATGGCCGGTTACACCCTCGGCGGCGCGGACATGCTGCGTCGCGCCATGGGTAAGAAAAAACCCGAGGAGATGGCCAAGCAGCGGGGCGGTTTCATCGAAGGTTGCGCCACCAACAACATCGATGCGGACCTTGCCGGTAACATTTTCGACCTGGTGGAGAAATTCGCCGGTTACGGCTTCAACAAATCCCACTCCGCTGCGTACGGCCTGGTGTCGTACCAGACCGCCTGGCTGAAAGCCCACTACCCGGCGCCGTTCATGGCGGCGGTACTCTCGGCGGATATGCACAACACCGACAAGGTCGTGACCTTGATCGAGGAAGTGCGCACCATGAAGCTGCGCCTCGACGCGCCGGATGTGAACGCCTCGGAGTTCAAGTTCACGGTGAACGACGAAGGCCGCATCATCTATGGTCTGGGCGCGATCAAGGGGGTCGGCGAAAGCCCCGTGGAGGCTATTGTCGAAGCGCGTCAGGACGGGCCGTTCAAGGATCTGTTTGACTTCTGCGCGCGGGTTGACCTTAAGCGCATCAACAAGCGGACCCTCGATGGCCTGATTCGCAGCGGCGCACTCGACCGTCTCGGCCCGTATTTCCACGATGAGCCGAAAGCCTATCAGGCCAATATCGACCGTAACCGCGCGGTGTTGCTCACCGCCATGGAAGAGGCGATCAAGGCTGCCGAGCAGACCGCTCGCACCCACGACAGTGGCCACGCCGACTTGTTTGGCGGGTTATTCGTCGAAGAAGACTCGGACGTGTACGGCAACCATCGCAAGGCCAAGGAACTCACGCTCAAGGAACGACTCAAGGGTGAAAAAGATACCTTGGGGCTGTACCTCACCGGCCACCCGATCGACGAATATGAAGGCGAAATCCGCCGGTTTGCTCGTCAGCGCATCATTGACCTGAAACCGGCTCGCGACACCCAGACCGTGGCGGGCATGATCATCGCCCTGCGGGTGATGAAAAATAAGAAGGGTGACAAGATGGGCTTTGTCACGCTCGACGACCGTTCGGGGCGCATTGAAGCATCGCTGTTTGCCGACGCGTTCCACTCGGCGCAGTCGTTGTTGCAGACCGACGCCATGGTGGTGGTGGAAGGGGAGGTCAGCAACGATGATTTCTCCGGCGGCCTACGCTTGCGGATCAAACGGGTGATGAGCATGGAAGATGCGCGCACCAATTTGGCAGAAAGCCTGCGCTTGAAGGTGAAAACCGAAGCGCTCAAGGGCGATCAGCTACGCTGGTTGGGCGACCTGCTAAAGCGTCACCGAGGCGCGTGCCCAGTGACCATGGAGTACACCGGTAGCGACGCCAAGGCCATGTTGCAGTTTGGCGAGACCTGGCGAATTGATCCCGCCGATGGCTTGATTCAAGCTTTGCGTGACCAGTTCGGGCGAGACAACGTCTTCCTCCAATACCGTTGATGCACTTGTAAAAAGCCGGGTGACAGCAAATCGCCTGATATCGACAAAACATTTAATCTCGACCTAAACGCGCCTCTCCCTTAAGGTAGGGCGCGAATAGACAACCGGCTGGCCAGGCACTCCTTGGCCGTCGACCCAAGACGGACGCTTATGAACCCGAATTTTCTTGATTTCGAACAGCCGATCGCTGACCTGCAAGCCAAGATTGAAGAACTGCGCCTGGTCGGCAATGACAATTCGCTGAATATCGGCGATGAGATCGCTCGCCTGCAGGACAAGAGCAGCACCCTGACCGAAGACATCTTCGGCAAGCTGACCAGCTGGCAGATCGCGCGCCTGGCCCGCCACCCGCGCCGCCCGTACACCCTGGACTACATCCAGCACATTTTCACCGAGTTCGACGAGCTGCATGGCGACCGCCACTTCTCCGACGACGCGGCTATCGTGGGCGGTATCGCTCGCTTGGACGACCAGCCAGTGATGGTGATCGGTCACCAGAAAGGCCGTGAAGTGCGCGAGAAAGTCCGTCGCAACTTCGGCATGCCACGCCCGGAAGGCTACCGCAAGGCCTGCCGCCTGATGGAAATGGCCGAACGCTTCAAGATGCCGATCCTGACCTTCATCGACACCCCGGGTGCCTACCCAGGTATCGACGCTGAAGAACGCAACCAGAGCGAAGCGATTGCCTGGAACCTGCGCGTCATGTCCCGCCTGAAAACCCCGATCATCGCCACCGTAATCGGTGAAGGTGGTTCCGGCGGCGCACTGGCCATTGGCGTCTGCGACCAACTGAACATGCTGCAATACTCGACCTACGCGGTGATTTCGCCGGAAGGTTGCGCCTCGATCCTGTGGAAAACCGCAGAAAAGGCACCGGACGCTGCCGAAGCCATGGGCATCACGGCCGATCGCCTCAAAGGCCTGGGTATCGTGGACAAAGTGATCGCCGAGCCACTGGGCGGCGCCCACCGTGACCCGGCTGCTGCTGCCGCGACCATTCGCGCTGAGCTGGGCTCGCAACTGGCGATGCTCAAGAAGCTGGATAACGAAGCGCTGTTGGCGCGCCGTTATGAGCGCCTGATGAGCTACGGTCTCTGATCAGACACTGATCTGGCAGACAATGCAGTACTAGTGTGGGAGCGGGCTTGCTCGCGAAAGCGGTGTTTCAGTCAACTTATTCAGTGACTGACACCACGCTTTCGCGAGCAGGCCCGCTCCCACATTTGCTTTGTGTATGCTGGGCCGACGTATTCCAGATTTGCAGCGGTAACCTGTGATGAAGCCAACTCTGCCCGCTAAACTCCTGCAAGCCTTGGTTACTTGGCGCAACGCTTCGGCTTGGCATATCGCATTCTCCGGCGGTCTTGATTCCACGGTCCTGCTGCACCTCCTGGCCAACGCCAAAGACCTTCCGCCCCTCAGCGCCATTCATATTCACCATGGCTTGCAAGCTGCCGCAGACGCATGGCCGGCGCACTGCCAGTCGGTGTGTGATGCCCTGGGCGTACCTCTGCGCATCATGCGCGTCCACGTCCAGCCAGGTGCCAGCCTTGAACGTGCCGCCCGTGATGCGCGTTACCAGGCGTTTGCTGAAGTGACCGGGGCAGGGGAGGTCTTGCTGACCGGCCAGCACCGTGACGACCAAGCCGAAACGCTGCTGTTTCGCCTGCTTCGCGGGGCCGGGGTGCGCGGTCTGGCGGCAATGCCTGCCCATCGCCCCTTGGCGGGTGGTCATCTGGTGCGGCCGTTGCTGGACGTCTCGCGGATCGAGTTGGAGGCCTACGCTCACGAGCACCGACTCCAGTGGATCGAAGATCCCTCCAACGCCGACCCACGTTTCTCCCGCAACTACCTGCGCCATCGGGTATTCCCAACGCTCATCGAGCGCTGGCCCCAAGCCCTAACAAGCCTGGCGCGCACCGCCGAGCACCTGAGTGAAGCCCAGGCATTGCTCGATGAGCTGGCAGGGATGGATCTGCAAGGTGCCGATCAACCTTCGCCGTTTCCCTGGCTACCGTTGCCGTCCTTGGTACTTGCACCACTGCGCGAACTTTCCGACGCTCGCCAGCGCAATGCCCTGCGTCACTGGCTGACGCCGCTCACTCGACTGCCCGACAGCGACCACTGGGCCAGTTGGTATTCCTTGCGGGATGCCAAGGGCGACGCGCAACCGTTATGGCGCCTGGCCGACGGGGAACTACACCGTTGCGCCGAGCGCATCTGGTGGGTGCCCGCTGCTTGGTCGGAATTTTCTGACGCAACGGTGAGCTGGCCCACTCTGAAAAAACCACTAGAGTTACCCGGCAATGGACGGCTCGAATTCGTAGGGGAGGCCCCCGAAGGTTCTTTCGAGGTTCGCTATCGTCAGGGCGGTGAAATTATCGAAGTGCCCGGTCGAGGGCGGCGGGACTTAAAGCGTCTGCTTAATGAATGTGGGGTGCCAGGCTTCGTACGTGGCAGATTGCCGCTGCTGTATCGGGACGAGCAATTGCTGGCTGTCCCAACCCTTGCAGGGCTATGGCCCAACCCGACAGGTGATGGGCAATTACATTGGATGCCACAGACCTGCGATCAAGGTTTGAGCTGATAGAGCCTTTCCGGTAGACTACGCTCCCTTCTTGATACAACTTCTGTGGATTCTCCTGAATCGCAGCAGTTGCCGATTACCAAGCAGTCTTTGCTGGGCGATTCCAAAAAATGTGTAGCGATCAACGTACCGGTGTTTCATTGCTGGTCTGTCACCACGCGGCGGTTTTTTTGAAAGGTGCACTGTGATTAATGCAGGTGATCGGGGGCTTCGGCCTTCCTTCGCTTTCCCCGGCGGCTCGGACCGCTTTAACGCAGACTTCTAGGGTTTTTCATGACGCGCTACATATTCGTCACGGGCGGTGTTGTTTCTTCATTGGGGAAAGGCATCGCATCGGCTTCATTGGCGGCCATCCTGGAGGCGCGGGGACTTAAGGTCACCATGCTCAAGCTGGACCCGTACATCAACGTTGACCCGGGCACCATGAGCCCGTTCCAGCACGGTGAAGTGTTCGTCACCCACGACGGCGCCGAAACCGACCTGGACCTGGGCCACTACGAGCGGTTCATCCGCACGACCATGACCCAGAACAACAACTTCACCACCGGCCGTGTCTACGAGCACGTGCTGCGCAAGGAACGCCGTGGTGACTACCTGGGTGCAACCATCCAGGTGATCCCGCACATCACCGACGAAATCAAGCGCCGCATCATCAAGGGTGCAGGCGATGCCGACGTGGCAATGGTCGAGATCGGTGGCACCGTGGGTGACATCGAGTCCCAACCGTTCCTCGAAGCCATCCGCCAGTTGCGCTTCGAAGTCGGCGCCAAGCGCGCGATGCTGATGCACCTGACCTTGGTGCCGTACATCGCGACCGCCGGCGAAACCAAAACCAAGCCAACCCAGCACTCGGTCAAGGAACTGCGTTCCATCGGCCTGCAGCCGGACGTGCTGGTGTGCCGCTCTGATCACCCGATCGACATTTCCTCGCGTCGCAAGATCGCGCAATTCACCAACGTTGAAGAACGTGCCGTGATCGCGCTGGAAGACGCCGACACCATCTACAAGATCCCGGGCATCCTGCATTCGCAAGGTCTGGACGATTTTGTGGTCGAGCGTTTCGGCCTGCAGTGCGGCGGCGCGGACCTGTCCGAGTGGGACGCGGTAGTCGACGCCAAGCTCAACCCTGAGCATGAAGTCACCATCGCGATGGTCGGCAAGTACATGGAACTGCTGGACGCGTACAAGTCGCTGATCGAAGCGATGAGCCACGCCGGTATCAGCAACCGTACCAAGGTCAACCTGCGCTACATCGACTCCGAAGACATCGAGAATCAAGGCACTGCCTTGCTCGAAGGTGTGGACGCTATCCTCGTGCCTGGCGGTTTCGGCCTGCGTGGCGTGGAAGGCAAGATCACTGCTGTGCAGTACGCTCGTGAGAACAAGGTGCCTTACCTGGGTATCTGCCTGGGCATGCAAGTGGCCGTTATCGAGTTCGCCCGTAACGTGCTGGGCTGGAAAGACGCCAACTCCACCGAGTTCGACAGCAAGAGCGGCCACCCGGTCGTGGGCCTGATCACCGAGTGGGAAGATGCCACCGGCGCCGTCGAGACCCGTACCGAAGCTTCCGACCTGGGTGGCACCATGCGCCTTGGCGCGCAAGACTGCCTGTTGGAGCCGGGCTCGCTGGTTCACGACTGCTACGGCAAGGACGTGATCGTCGAGCGTCACCGTCATCGCTACGAAGTGAACAACAACCTGCTGCCGCAAATCAAAGAGGCCGGCTTGAAAATCTCCGGTCGCTCCGGTGATGGCGCGCTGGTTGAAGTGGTCGAAGCCCCGGATCATCCATGGTTCGTCGCTTGCCAGTTCCACCCGGAGTTCACCTCGACGCCGCGCGACGGTCACCCGTTGTTCAGCGGTTTCGTCAAGGCAGCACTGACGCAACACCAGAAGAAGGCGTAACCCTGATGGCCCAGAAGATCATTCGCGTCGGCGACATCGAGATTGCCAACGACAAGCCCATGGTGCTGTTCGGCGGCATGAACGTGCTGGAAAGCCGCGACATGGCGATGCAGGTCTGTGAAGAGTACGTAAAGGTCACCGAGAAACTCGGTATCCCCTACGTGTTCAAGGCCAGCTTCGACAAGGCTAACCGTTCGTCCGTGACCTCCTATCGCGGCCCGGGCCTTGAAGAAGGCATGCGGATCTTCCAGGACATCAAGCAAGCCTTCGGCGTGCCGATCATCACCGACGTCCACGAGCCTGAACAGGCTGCCGTGGTCGCCGAGGTGTGCGACATCATCCAGTTGCCGGCCTTCCTGTCGCGCCAGACCGACCTGGTCGTCGCGATGGCCAAGACCGGCGCTGTGATCAATATCAAGAAAGCCCAGTTCCTCGCGCCCCAGGAGATGAAACACATCCTGAACAAGTGCGTGGAAGCGGGTAACGACCAGTTGATCCTCTGCGAGCGCGGTTCGAGCTTCGGCTACAACAACCTCGTGGTGGACATGCTCGGTTTCGGCATCATGAAGCAGTTCGAATACCCGGTGTTCTTCGACGTGACCCACGCGCTGCAAATGCCCGGTGGTCGCGCCGATTCCGCAGGTGGGCGTCGTGCCCAGGTGCTGGACCTGGCCAAGGCGGGCATCAGCCAGTCCCTGGCGGGCCTGTTCCTGGAAGCCCACCCGGACCCGGACAACGCCAAATGCGACGGCCCATGCGCCCTGCGCCTGGACAAGCTGGAGCCGTTCCTGGCCCAGCTCAAGCAATTGGACGAACTGGTCAAGAGTTTTCCGACGGTAGAGACCGCGTAAGCAACGTTTCTCCGGTAAAGTATCCCACGCTAAATGCTCAGGCCCCCGGGCCTGAGCCTTGTCGCCTGCAAGCCTGCCCCGTTGTTCCACCCTTGCGGTCGGTCAAAAGTTTTCCTTCAGCTGCGTCGTTTTCGTCAACTTTGGAGTGTTTACAACAATGGCAAAAATCGTCGACATCAAAGGTCGTGAAGTTCTCGACTCCCGTGGCAACCCCACCGTCGAAGCCGACGTGCTTCTCGATAACGGCATCATCGGCAGCGCCTGCGCGCCGTCCGGTGCGTCTACCGGTTCGCGCGAAGCGCTGGAACTGCGTGATGGCGACAAGAGCCGTTACCTGGGTAAAGGCGTGCTCAAGGCTGTAGCCAACATCAACGGCCCGATCCGCGACCTGCTGCTGGGCAAAGACCCTGTTGACCAGAAAGCCCTTGACCTTGCGATGATCAAGCTCGACGGCACCGAAAACAAAGGCAGCCTGGGCGCCAACGCCATCCTCGCGGTATCCCTGGCTGCGGCCAAGGCTGCTGCCCAGGACCAGGACCTGCCGCTGTACGCCCACATCGCCAACCTGAACGGTACACCGGGTGTTTACTCGATGCCGGTTCCGATGATGAACATCATCAACGGTGGCGAGCATGCCGATAACAACGTTGATATCCAGGAATTCATGGTTCAGCCGGTTGGCGCCAAGTCCTTCTCCGAAGGCCTGCGCATGGGCACCGAGATTTTCCATCACCTGAAAGCTGTGCTGAAGGCCCGTGGCCTGAGCACTGCTGTCGGTGACGAAGGTGGTTTCGCACCGAACCTGGCATCCAACGAAGATGCACTGAAAGTGATCTCCGAAGCTGTGGCCAACGCTGGCTACAAGCTGGGCACCGACGTGACCCTGGCCCTGGACTGCGCGGCCAGCGAGTTCTACGAGGACGGTAAATACAACCTGTCCGGCGAAGGCCAGGTGTTCAACTCCGAAGGTTTCGCGGAATACCTGAAAGGTTTGACCCAGCGCTACCCGATCATCTCGATCGAAGACGGCCTGGACGAATCCGATTGGGACGGCTGGAAAATCCTCACCGACAAAATCGGCGAGAAGATCCAACTGGTGGGCGACGACCTGTTCGTGACCAACACCAAGATCCTGAAAGAAGGCATCGACAAGTCGATCGCCAACTCGATCCTGATCAAGTTCAACCAGATCGGCACCCTGACCGAAACCCTGGAAGCTATCCAGATGGCCAAGGCTGCGGGCTACACCGCCGTGATCTCCCACCGCTCCGGCGAAACCGAAGATTCGACCATTGCCGACCTGGCTGTGGGCACGTCGGCGGGCCAAATCAAGACCGGTTCCCTGTGCCGTTCCGACCGCGTTTCCAAGTACAACCAATTGCTGCGTATCGAAGAGCAACTGGCGGGCAAGGCCAAGTACAACGGTCGTGGTGAGTTTCGCGGCTGATCGGCAAATGGTAAAAAGTCGGCGGATTGCGTCGGAAAACTCACGACAGAGTGAATTTCGACGCTAATCTGATGGCTAACAAGCACAAGCCTGGTTTTTCCAGGCTTCGTGCTATCAGTTGCTTCAAAAGTTTTGCATGGCTGTCTTTTTTCACTGGATACCTGATATTCGATGCGCAGTCCCAATTGGTTGTTCCTCGTCTTGCTCTTGTTGCTGGCTGGCCTGCAGTACCGCCTATGGGTGGGGAATGGCAGCTTTGCGCAGGTAAAAGACCTGACCGAGCAAATTGCTGCACAGCACGCCGAAAATGAAGTTCTGCTGGAGCGCAACCGCGTCCTCGATGCCGAGGTGCTTGAGCTGAAAAAAGGTACGGAGACCGTCGAAGAGCGGGCTCGCCATGAGTTGGGCATGGTCAAGGAGGGCGAAACCCTCTACCAGTTGGCCCAATGAGTCACGATTTGCCGGCCTTCTGGGCCGTGATTCCTGCCGCGGGCGTCGGTGCCCGTATGGCTGCGGACCGCCCCAAGCAGTACCTGCAACTGGGCGGGCGCACAATTCTCGAACACAGCCTTGGCTGTTTTCTCGACCATCCTTCCCTTAAGGGCTTGGTGGTCAGTCTTGCTTCTGATGATCCTTACTGGCCCGCTCTGGCCTGCGCTGGCGACCCACGTATTCAGCGTGCGGACGGTGGCTCGGAGCGTTCGGGCTCGGTGCTCAATGCGCTGCTGCAACTCAATGCCCTGGGCGCCAGTGATGATGACTGGGTATT
This sequence comes from Pseudomonas sp. PGPPP1, assembly GCF_002255865.1. Classification (NCBI taxonomy): domain Bacteria; kingdom Pseudomonadati; phylum Pseudomonadota; class Gammaproteobacteria; order Pseudomonadales; family Pseudomonadaceae; genus Pseudomonas; species Pseudomonas sp. PGPPP1. Next base: position 18,210 of record NZ_NKIG01000009.1, read on the forward strand.
GGTGCACGATGCGGCGCGGCCGAACTTGAGCCGTGACGATCTCGACAAATTGTTGATGGAACTGGCGGACGATCCGGTGGGTGGCTTGCTTGCCGTGCCGGCTCGCGACACCCTCAAGCGCGTCGACAAGCGCGGGCGGGTAGTGGAAACCGTTGATCGCAGTTTGATCTGGCAAGCCTATACGCCGCAGATGTTCCGTCTGGGCGCGTTGCACCGCGCGTTGGCCGATAGCCTGGTGGCGGATGCGTTGATTACCGACGAGGCCTCGGCTATGGAGTGGTCTGGCCAGGCGCCGCGCTTGATCGAAGGGCGTTCGGACAATATCAAGGTGACCCGGCCGGAGGATTTGGAGTGGTTGCGGTTGCGGTGGGCTAACCGGCGCTAGTCAATTGCACCGAGTCGACTGCATCGCAGGCAAGCCAGCTCCCACAGAGGAATGCATTCCCAATGTGGGAGCTGGCTTGCCTGCGATGAGGCCCGATCAGATATCCCATGATTAACTGCTGTACTCTGGCCTCCCAGCCAACCCCTCTTTCAAGAAATCCACCAACTTGCGCACCTTCGGCGATAAATGTCGCTGCTGCGGATACAGCGCCCACACCGCCGTATTCGGCGGCTGATGCGCCTCCAGCAACGACACCAGCGCGCCACTGTGCAGGTGCTCCAGCACGTAATAGTCCGGCAACTGGCACAAGCCCACCCCCTGCAACGCTGCATCCAGCACTGCCTGCCCACTGTTGCAGCGCCAGTTTCCCTGTACCCGCTGCGAAAATTCGCGCCCGTCCTGGGCCAATTGCCAAATGTCAGAGCCCCCGATCAGGCAGTTATGCCGGCTCAATTCTGACAGGCTATGGGGCCGGCCATACCGCGCCAGGTATGACGGCGAGGCGCACAGGTACATGCGCCGGGGCGCCAGTCGGCTGGCGACCATGCGCGAATCCTGTAGGCGTCCAAGGCGAATGGCCAGGTCGAGACCTTCGTGCACCAGGTCCAGTTGGCGGTTGCTCAGTTCGATATCCACCCGCAGCTGCGGGTACAACCCCATGAAGCGTGTTACCAAGGGCACAATAAACCGCTCGCCGTAGGCCACGGCGCAGGTCATGCGCAACATGCCCTTGGGCTCGCTGGTGAGATCACCGACTGCGCGCAACGCTTCTTCGCGACCGTCCTGCAAACGCTGGCAGTGTTGCAAAAAGGTTTGCCCGGCCTCGGTCAGCGTGACTTTGCGCGTGCTGCGGTACAGCAACCGCGTCTGCAGGCGCTCTTCCAGGCGCGCTACTTGCCGGCTGATATGGGATGACGACACGCCCAGGCGCTCCGCCGCCGCCGTGAATTGGCTGCATTCGGCAACCGCGACGAACTCGTCGATGCCTTCCCAGCGGTTTTCCAGCATGGCGATTATCCCTGTACAGCAATAAAGTTTTGCTTTCGTCTGAATTATTAATCAACGAGCCGTGATTTACACTCACCTCCTCAGTTTTTAACCCCTTGGAGAAACCCGGATGATCAAGTCCCGCGCCGCCGTAGCCTTCGAAGCCAAAAAGCCCCTCGAAATCGTTGAAGTGGATGTCGCCATGCCCAAAGCTGGCGAAGTGCTGTTGCGCGTGGTCGCATCCGGCGTGTGCCATACCGACGCCTACACGCTGTCGGGCGCCGATCCGGAAGGTATCTTCCCGTCGATCCTTGGCCATGAAGGCGGTGCGGTGGTTGAGGCCATCGGCGAGGGCGTGACATCGGTAGCTGTTGGCGACCACGTGATCCCGCTGTACACCCCGGAATGTGGCAAGTGCAAATTCTGCCTGTCGGGCAAGACCAACCTGTGCCAGGCCATTCGTTCCACCCAGGGCAAAGGCCTGATGCCGGATGGCACCACGCGTTTTTCCTACAAAGGCCAGCCGATTTTCCACTACATGGGCACCTCGACCTTCTCCGAGTACACCGTGCTGCCGGAAATTTCCGTGGCCAAGATTCCCAAAGAAGCGCCGCTGGAAAAGGTCTGCCTGTTGGGCTGTGGCGTCACCACTGGTATCGGTGCGGTAATCAACACCGCCAAGGTCAAGCCAGGTGACACCGTGGCCATCTTCGGCCTGGGCGGTATCGGCCTGTCGGCGGTGATTGGCGCGGTCAAGGCCAAGGCGGGTCGCATCATCGCCATCGACATCAACCCGGCCAAGTTCGAAATCGCCAAGCAACTGGGCGCGACCGACTGCATCAACCCGAAAGACTACGACCGCCCAATTCAAGATGTGATTGTCGATTTGACTGACGGCGGCGTGGACTTTTCCTTCGAATGCATCGGCAACGTACAACTGATGCGTGCTGCCCTTGAGTGCTGCCACAAAGGTTGGGGTGAGTCGGTGATCATCGGCGTGGCTGGCGCTGGCCAGGAAATTTCCACACGCCCATTCCAGTTGGTGACCGGTCGCGTCTGGCGCGGTTCGGCCTTCGGTGGCGTGCGCGGTCGCAGCGAATTGCCAAGCTACGTGGAAATGGCCCAGACCGGCGAAATCCCGCTGGACACCTTCATCACCCATACCATGGGCCTGGAAGACATCAACAAAGCGTTTGACCTGATGCATGAAGGCAAGAGCATTCGTACAGTCATCCACTTCTGAGGTCGGCCATGAGTCTGGAAAACCTGTCGTGCCAGAAGAGCTTCGGCGGCTGGCATAAACGCTACAAGCATCATTCCGATGTGCTCGGTTGCGACATGACCTTCGCCGTCTATCTGCCGCCGCAAGCGGAGCAGGGCGGCAAGTTGCCGGTGTTGTACTGGCTGTCCGGACTGACGTGCACCGACGAAAACTTCATGCAAAAGGCCGGTGCCCAGCGCATGGCCGCCGAACTGGGGCTGATTATCGTCGCGCCGGACACCAGTCCACGCGGCCCCGGCGTGCCGGGCGACCCGGACAACGCTTGGGATTTTGGCCTGGGCGCGGGCTTTTACCTCAATGCCACCCAGGAACCCTGGGCCAAGCATTATCGGATGCATGACTACGTGGTGCAGGAATTGCCGGCGTTGGTTGAAGCGCATTTCCCGGCTTCGGACAAGCGCGGCATCAGTGGCCATTCCATGGGCGGCCATGGCGCATTGGTGTGTGCCTTGCGCAACCCTGGGCGCTATCTGTCGGTGTCGGCGTTTTCGCCGATCAACAACCCCATGGATTGCCCGTGGGGCCAGAAAGCCTTCTCCCGTTACCTGGGGGAAGAGCGCTCCAAATGGCGCGAATGGGACGCCTGCGTGCTGATCAGCGAGGCCTCGGAAAAGCTGCCATTGCTGGTAGACCAAGGCGATCGCGATGATTTCCTTGCCGTGCAACTCAAGCCTGAGGCCTTGCAACAAGCTGCGAAGGCGGCCGGTCATCCGTTGGAACTGCGCCTGCAACCCGGTTATGACCACAGCTACTTCTTCATCGCCAGCTTCATCGAAGACCATTTGCGTCATCACGGGCGTGCTTTGCTCGGTTAATGTGAGGCAAAAGTAGGTAGAATCACGCCCTGAATTAAATCGGGGCGTTTTTTTATGCGTATTGGCCATGGCTACGATGTGCACCGTTTCGCTGAAGGCGATTTCATCACCTTGGGCGGCGTGCGTATTGCGCACCACCATGGGTTGCTGGCTCATTCCGACGGCGACGTTGTGTTGCATGCCTTGAGCGATGCCTTGCTCGGCGCGGCGGCGTTGGGTGATATCGGCAAGCACTTTCCAGACACCGATCCGACCTTCAAGGGGGCGGACAGTCGTGTACTGCTGCGCCATGTGGTCGGCTTGATCCATGCCAAGGGCTGGAAGGTCGGCAACGTTGATAACACCATCGTGGCCCAGGCGCCGAAAATGGCGCCCCACATCGAATCGATGCGCGCGTTGATTGCCGCGGATCTGCAAATTGAGTTGGATCAAGTGAACGTGAAAGCCACTACCACTGAAAAGCTTGGGTTTACCGGTCGTGAAGAGGGCATCGCGGTGCACTCCGTTGCCTTGTTGCTGCGCGCATGAATGACCTGCAATTGCTAGGCCCTCGGGCCTACGGCGAAGCCTTGGGCAGCGCGGTACTGAAAGCCACGGCTGAAGATTTCCAGGTCGATGAAGTGCTCGATATCCCGCTGACCGGCGAGGGTGAGCACCTGTGGTTGTGGGTGGAAAAGCGTGGCCTGAACACCGAGGAGGCCGCACGGCGTATCGCAAAGGCCGCCGGTGTGCCGTTGCGTACCGTCAGCTATGCCGGGCTGAAGGATCGCCAGGCGTTGACCCGCCAGTGGTTCAGCGTGCAACTGCCGGGCAAGGCCGACCCAGACATGAGTGCGGCGGAAAACGAAACGCTCAAGATCCTCAAGACTGCCCGCCACAAGCGCAAACTGCAGCGAGGTGCGCATTCGGCCAACGGTTTCACCTTGCGCCTGACTCAGTTCACCGGTGATACCGCCGCCATCGACGCGCGGTTGCAACTGATTGCACAACACGGCATTCCGAATTACTTCGGTGCCCAGCGGTTTGGCCACAACGGTGGCAACGTCGTTGATGCCCGTGAGTGGGCTGCGCGCAAGGCCTTGCCGGAGCAGCGCAATGTGCGTTCGCGGCTGCTGTCAACCGCGCGCAGCTTCCTGTTTAACAAGGTGCTGGCGGCGCGTGTTGCCGACGGTTCCTGGCAGCGCGCCCAGGTCGGCGACCTGCTGGCGTTTACCGACAGTCGCAGTTTTTTTCCGGCGGGGGAGGCTGAGTGCAGCGACCCGCGCCTGGCGATCCTGGACCTGCATCCGACCGGGCCACAGTGGGGCGAGGGTGACTCGCCGGCCACAGGTGCAACCCATGAGTTGGAACAAGCGGTTGCTGCCGGTGAAGCCGACCTGCGCGATTGGCTGGTGAATGCCGGCATGAGCCAGGAACGTCGCATTCTGCGACTGCCCATTGGCGGGTTGACGTGGCATTATCCCGGTCCTGACATTCTGCAATTGGAATTCGTCCTGCCGGCCGGATGCTTCGCCACTGTCTTGGTGCGCGAGCTTGTTGATCTGGTGCCGGTGGGGCAGACGGACAGCCCATGCGTATTCTGATATCAAACGATGACGGTGCCACCGCACCCGGTCTTGCCGCGCTCTATGCCGCGCTGCAGGATTACGCCGAGTGCGTGGTGGTTGCCCCCGACCAGGACAAAAGCGGCGCCAGCAGTTCGCTGACGCTCGACCGTCCCCTGCACCCGCAGGTTCTGGCCAATGGCTTTATCAGCGTGAACGGTACCCCCACCGACTGCGTGCACCTGGCAATCAACAGTTTGTTGGATCAGGAGCCGGACTTGGTAGTCTCGGGCATCAACCTGGGTGCAAACCTTGGGGATGATGTGCTGTATTCCGGCACCGTCGCGGCGGCTCTCGAAGGGCGCTTCCTCGGGCGTACTTCGTTCGCCTTTTCGTTGGCTTCGCGCCAATTGGACAACCTGCCCACTGCCGCCTACTTCGCGCGCAAGCTGGTGGAGGCCCATGGCTCCCTGGACCTGCCGCCGCGCACGGTACTCAACGTCAATATTCCCAACCTGCCTCTCGACCATATTCGCGGTATCCAACTGACCCGCTTGGGCCATCGTGCTCGTGCTGCGGCTCCGTTGAAGGTGGTCGACCCGCGTGGCAAGGAAGGCTATTGGATCGCCGCAGCGGGCGATGCCGAAGACGGCGGCCCAGGCACGGACTTTCATGCGGTGATGCAAGGTTATGTTTCGATTACCCCGCTGCAACTTGATCGCACCTTCAGTGATGCCTTCAGTAGTCTCGATGGCTGGCTGGAGGCTTTGAACTGATGGCTCGTGAACAAGACGACCTGCTGCGCCGGGGTATCGGGATGACCTCCCAGCGCACCCGCGAGCGTCTGATCCAGCGCTTGTACGAAGAGGGGCTGTCCAACGCCCAGGTGCTGGAAGTGATCCGGCGCACCCCTAGGCACCTGTTTGTCGATGAAGCCCTGGCCCACCGTGCGTATGAAGATACGGCGCTGCCCATTGGCCACAACCAGACTATTTCCCAGCCTTACATGGTGGCGCGCATGAGCGAGCTGCTGTTGGCGGCGGGCCCGTTGGACAAGGTGCTGGAGATCGGCACGGGCTCTGGCTACCAGACAGCGGTGTTGTCGCAACTGGTGGAGCGGGTGTTCTCGGTGGAGCGCATCAAGGTTCTGCAGGACCGAGCCAAGGAGCGCCTGGCGGAGTTGAACCTGCGCAATGTGGTGTTCCGTTGGGGCGATGGCTGGGAGGGTTGGCCGGCGCTGGCACCTTATAACGGCATCATCGTTACCGCAGTGGCCACCGATGTACCGCAAGCGTTGCTCGATCAACTGGCGCCTGGCGGGCGGTTGGTCATCCCGGTGGGCTCCGGCGAAGTGCAACAATTGATGCTCATTATTCGTGAGGACGAAGGTTTTTCACGGCATGTACTCGGCGCGGTGCGCTTCGTACCGTTGCTCAATGGCCCGCTGGCCTGATCATTTGTTCGTCGGCAGTGAATTCTGTTGGCGGGGATGTGTCTTACAGCGGGGTTTATAGAGTCAACATGATGAGTGCGCTGGTTTAAGCACGATGAATTTTTCGTTTCAGTCGTGTGCCGGTAAAACTCCAATGCCCAGTTATACTTGCGTCATATTTCAAGCCTGATACAGGCATTCATGTTCAGCCACCACAAAGGGAGCGGCGGGTGAGTCTCACAGGTCTTGCGCAGCGTATGAGTAAAACAAGCTTTCAGCGACTGGTGCTTGGCCTTGTCTTGAGTTCCCTGTTGGCCGCGTGCTCCAGCACGTCAAGCAATGGCGCACGGGTGGTTGATCGCAATAATGCCGTGCCGCAAAAGCCGACAGTGACCACTGGGCAATATGTGGTACGCAAGGGCGATACGATGTTCTCGATCGCCTTCCGTTATGGTTGGGATTACAAGGCGCTTGCAGCCCGTAACAATATTCCTGTGCCATACACGATACATCCGGGTCAGACGATTCGCTTTGACGGCCGCACCGGTTCAACGCCTACCACGGTGGTGACAAACACCGCTTCTTCACCGTCGTCTTCGAGCAAAACGACCATCATCACAAGGCCAGCAGGCACTGCCTCGCCAACGATTGCGAGCAAGCCCGCGCCGGCCCCTATGCCCCCTGCAGGGCCTGCTCCGACGGGCTGGGGATGGCCTTCGAACGGCGTACTGATTGGAAAATTCTCTTCAAACGGTAGTTTGAATAAAGGCATTGATATCGCCGGAGATTTGGGACAGCCTGTTTTAGCTGCGTCTGATGGGACAGTGGTGTACGCCGGGAGTGGTTTACGGGGCTACGGCGAGCTGGTCATCATCAAACACAGCGATACCTACGTCAGTGCTTACGGCCACAACCGTAGGCTGTTGGTTCGGGAGGGGCAGCAGGTCAAAGTCGGACAGACAATTGCCGAAATGGGGTCAACTGGTACAGACCGGGTGAAACTGCACTTTGAGATTCGCCGTCAAGGGAAGCCTGTAGACCCGCTGCAATTCCTACCCCGTCGTTGATATGTTGCCAGCCTGTTCCCTCACGTAGAAGGAACAGGCTCAAGCGTTGCCAAGGATAAAGGCGTCGCTAGAGCTTGAGGTCGAACTCACCAAAGGACTATAACAATGGCTCTCAGTAAAGAAGCGCCGGAGTTTGACATCGACGATGAGGTTCTCCTTATGGAGACCGGCATTGCTACGGAATCGATGTCGAATGAGGGACCTGCTGTACCTTCAGTTCGCACCAAGTCCAAGAACTCCACCGCGTTAAAGCAACACAAGTACATTGACTACACACGGGCGCTCGACGCGACCCAGCTGTACCTCAATGAAATCGGCTTTTCCCCTCTGCTTACTCCCGAAGAAGAAGTCCATTTTGCGCGTTTGTCGCAGAAGGGCGATCCGGCTGGGCGCAAGCGCATGATTGAAAGCAACCTGCGCCTGGTGGTGAAAATCGCCCGACGCTATGTCAATCGTGGGCTGTCGCTACTGGACCTGATCGAGGAGGGCAACCTGGGCTTGATCCGGGCGGTGGAGAAGTTCGACCCTGAGCGGGGCTTCCGCTTTTCAACCTATGCCACCTGGTGGATTCGCCAGACCATCGAACGGGCGATCATGAATCAGACCCGTACGATTCGTTTGCCGATCCATGTGGTCAAGGAGCTCAACGTCTACCTGCGGGCGGCGCGTGAGCTTACTCAAAAACTCGATCATGAACCTTCGCCCGAAGAAATCGCCAACCTGCTGGAAAAGCCGGTAGGGGAGGTCAAGCGCATGCTTGGCCTGAACGAGCGGGTGTCTTCGGTCGATGTCTCGCTGGGTCCGGATTCGGATAAAACCCTGTTGGACACCCTGACGGATGATCGCCCTACAGATCCCTGTGAGCTGTTGCAGGACGATGATCTTTCCCAAAGCATTGACCAGTGGCTGTCTGAGCTCACGGACAAGCAGCGCGAGGTGGTGATTCGCCGCTTCGGCCTGCGTGGCCACGAGAGCAGCACCCTGGAGGACGTAGGCCTGGAGATCGGCCTGACCCGTGAGCGGGTGCGGCAGATCCAGGTAGAAGGGCTCAAGCGCCTGCGTGAGATCCTGGAGAAGAATGGCTTGTCGAGTGAGTCGTTGTTTCAATAACGATTTGCTGTGAAGAAAGTGTGGGAGCTGGGCTTGTGTGGGAGCTGGCTTGCCTGCGATAGCATCACCTCGGTGTAACTGATACACCGAGGCGTTAGCATCGCAGGCAAGCCAGCTCCCACATAAAGCTTTGCTCCCACATTTTTTGTGCCTGCTACCAAATTCCAGGCATAAAAAAACCCCGCTTTTAAGGGCGGGGTCTTTTCGACTAAGTCAGTACAAGTTAGATAACTTGAACTTCTTCAGCTTGCATGCCTTTCTGACCGCGGGTAGCGATGAAAGAAACCTGTTGGCCTTCTTTCAGGCTTTTGAAGCCGTCGGATTGGATAGCTTTGAAGTGAACGAACAGGTCGTCACCGGATTGTGGAGTGATGAAGCCGAAGCCTTTTTCATCGTTGAACCACTTAACGGTACCAGTTTGGCGATTAGACATGGTGTATCTCCTTGGACAAAGTTAACTGCGACTCAGGAAAAGCCCTGGCCGAGACTGAGTGCAAAGAGCAGGAAAAATTCTTGGAGATGGTTGGATCGAAATTCAACATATCGTGTAGAGATTCTCAGTGACACAAGCAGCACAGTGGCGCCACCTTAACCCTTTTTCCGGAACGTGCCAATGGTATTTCCGAAGGTTTCTCCATTTTCGTGACTGGCGGTGGTATTTACAGTCACCAGGCGTGGCAATACGGACGCCGGCCCCGCTGGCTGCGGCTTTAGCTGCAGCACCTGCTGCCGAGACATTCATCAACAAAAGTCCCGTGGCCTTTGAACCCCAGCGCCGGCCCCGGTAAGATGCCCCACAGAATTTTTTCACCTCGCTATTCAGGACACCCGCCATGAGCATCAAATCGGATAAGTGGATTCGCCGCATGGCGCAAGAGCACGGCATGATCGAACCGTTCGTCGAGCGGCAGATCCGTGGCCAGGGCGATGCCCCGGTGATTTCTTATGGTGTTTCCAGCTACGGTTACGACGTGCGCTGCGCCGATGAATTCAAGGTGTTCACCAACATCAACTCGGCGATCGTCGACCCCAAGAACTTCGACGAAAAGAGCTTCGTCGACGTCAAGAGCGACGTCTGCATTATTCCTCCCAACTCGTTCGCCCTGGCACGCACCGTGGAGTTCTTTCGTATTCCCCGTGACGTGCTGACCATCTGCCTGGGTAAAAGCACCTACGCGCGCTGCGGCATCATCGTCAACGTGACGCCGCTGGAGCCGGAGTGGGAAGGCCACGTGACCCTGGAATTCTCCAACACCACCACCTTGCCGGCGAAGATCTACGCCAACGAAGGCGTGGCGCAGATGCTGTTCCTGCAGTCCGACGAAGCCTGCGAAGTGTCGTACAAAGACCGTGCAGGCAAGTATCAGGGCCAGCGCGGCGTCACTCTCCCACGCGCTTGATCGAAAGGTCTTACACGTAAAGGGAATTTGTCTGCGGGAAGTGACTCTATTGGGTGTACTGCCTCGGCGCGTGCAAAACGCGTCGAGCAACGCTTGAGGAGTACTTCATGAAGATCAACCCGCGAATCAGCGCCGAACTTGCCCGACTTGAACCCAACCAGATTGGCGTTCTGGCCTGGTCCCTGATGGCCGATCCCGCTTACGCGGGCGGCATTCCCGGCCAGCCCGAGCCGGATTACCCCCAGCCTACCGAACCCGGTGAGCCGACGTTGCCGGACGAGCCACCTCCCGCACCTGTCGCCTGATCTCTAGCCCACTGGCCAGACTTCATGATCGCCAATCACAAAGATTCGGCGGTCATTGTCCTGTTGCACCGCATATCCACCTGTAAACGCGCCAAATGCAGGCAGCAGGCTGAGTCGCGTGCCGATCTGGAAACACGGCAGGCGCAAGCTCTGCCGGCCCTTGCCGCGCAAGCGATACACCGGATGCACATGCCCCGCTAGTACGTGGTGGCTGGTATGAGCGTCTGGTTCGTGCTGCAAGGCAAAGGGGCCCATCAACAGCGGCTCTGCAACCACCTCAATGTTCAGGTCCAGCGGTGGGTCGCCCGCGCGTTTATCGTGATTGCCGCGAATCAGGGTCAGGCGTAGCCCCGCACGACGCTCGCGCCAGGCCCGCAAGGCGCTTAAGGTGCCGCTGGCGTGAGAGCCGGGGCCGTGCAGGAAATCCCCGAGAAATATCACGTGCTCGCATGCATGCGCCGACAACAGCCGGTCCAGTCGCTCCAAGTTGGCAGTGGTGGTCCCCTGCGGTACCGGTTGCCCCAGGCTGCGATAAGCCGAAGCCTTGCCAAAATGCGCATCAGCAATCAACAGGCAGCGGCGCACTGGCCAGTACACTGCCTTTTCCGCCAGCAACCACAGTTCTTCACCCTCAAGCAGCAGTGAGCAATGCATCAGCGCTTCCCGTTATCCGCGACTTTTTCCAGGTCCTTGACCATCCGCGCAATGCGCTCCGAGAGTTTTTCCGAACTCATGCTTTCGCGCATCCGCTCCACCAGCAGTGGGAAGGCCAGGGGGGTGGGCCGTTCGATCAGGTGCAGGTCCAGCGTCAGTGCCGACAGATGGCGCAATGTCTCTTCCAGCCGACGAATATCCAACTCATCTCGCAGGACTTCTTCCCCTGCCTGGGTGAGCAAGAGGTTCTGCGGGTCATATTGTTTGAACACCTCGAAGAACAAGCCGCTGGATGCCTGCACCTGCCGAGTGCTCTTCGGCGCCCCTGGGTAGCCGGCAAACACCAGCCCGGCAATGCGTGCGATCTCGCGAAAACGACGCAGCGCCAGTTCCCCGGCATTCAAGCTGGCCGCAACGTCATGCAGTAAATGTTCAGGGCTGAGCAGCGCATCGTCCAGCAGCGCAGGCCAATCCAACTCGGTGGCGCTCAACAACTCCAGACCGTAATCGTTGACCGCAATCGAAAAGGTCACGGCGTGCTGCTGACTGACCCGCCATGCCAGCAGGCTAGCCAGCCCCAAGTGCACCTGGCGCCCAGCGAAAGGGTAGAGGAACAGGTGCCAGCCCTCTCGTGACTTCAACGCTTCTGCCAGCAAGTGCGACCTTGTCGGCAAGCCGGACCAGCGCAACTGTGTCTGCAATAGCGGTTGCACCGCCCGCATCTCCGGGCCGTCAAAGTGCCCGTGCGCCGCCGCATCAAAACGCTCGACGACCGCCTGCGCCAATTCATTGGAAAGCGGCATGCGCCCGCCATTCCAGCGCGGCACGGCGGCTTTTTTAGCGGTGCTGCGGCGTACGTAGGCGGTCATGTTTTCCACGCGCACTAGCTCCAGCAAACGTCCGGCAAACAGAAAACCGTCACCCGGCTTGAGCCGCGCGATAAACCCTTCCTCGACACTGCCCAGGTTCTTGCCGCCGCCGCCCTTGCTCCAGAATTTCAGTTGAATACTCGCATCACTGACGATGGTGCCCACGCTCATCCGATGGCGACGCGCCAACCGCGCATCGGGCACGCGCCAGATGCCGTGTTCGTCTGGCTCTACGCGCCGGTAATCGGGGTAAGCGGTCAGGGACAAACCGCCATGGCGCACAAACCCCAGGGCCCAGGCCCACTCTTCATCTGTCAGGTCGCGGTACGCCCAGGCCTCGCGTACTTCCGCCAGCAGCGCATCCGGTGTAAACCCGCCGCCCAGCGCCATGCTCACCAGATGCTGTACGAGAACGTCCAGCGGCTTGTGAGGCGATTCTCGCGCTTCGATGCGCCGCTGGGCGATCGCATCCTGCGCCGCCGCAGCTTCCACCAACTCCAGGCTATGGGTCGGCACCAGCGTCACCCGCGATGGTCGCCCAGGCGCATGCCCCGAGCGCCCGGCGCGTTGCATCAGGCGCGCCACGCCTTTGGCCGAACCGATCTGCAGTACACGCTCCACCGGCAAAAAATCCACCCCCAGGTCCAGGCTCGACGTACACACCACGGCCTTGAGTTGACCGTCTTTCAAGGCCCGCTCCACCCAGTCGCGGGTTTCCCGCGACAGCGATCCATGGTGCAGGGCAATCACACCGGCCCAATCGGGACGCGCGTCGAGCAGCGCTTGATACCAGATTTCCGACTGTGCCCGCGTATTGGTGAACACCAGGCAACTGCTGCTGGCGTCCACCTCGGCCACCACTTGCGGCAGCATCTTCAAGCCGATATGCCCGGCCCAGGGAAAACGCTCGGCAACCGGTGGCAGCAAGGTGTCGACCCGCAGTTCCTTGGCGGTTTGCCCCTGTACATTGATCCCGTCACCGTGTGGGACCAAGACGTCCAAGGCGTGGGATTGATTGCCCAGTGTCGCTGAAATGCCCCACACCATCAGTTCCGGATGCCAGCGCCGCAGCCGTGCCAATGCCAGTTGCAACTGCACGCCACGTTTGTTGCCGATCAGCTCGTGCCATTCATCCACCACCACCATGCGCAGGTGCGCCAGGCTCGCTTCGCTGTCGGCGCGGGCGAGCATCAGCGTCAGGCTTTCCGGGGTGGTCACCAGTGCCGTGGGCTGGCGGCGGGTCTGGCGCGCACGCTCGCTGCTGCTGGTATCGCCGGTGCGCAGGCCGATGCTCCAGGGAATCTGCAAGGCCGCAAGCGGCGCTTCCAGGGCGCGCGCGGTGTCGGCGGCGAGGGCGCGCATGGGCGTAATCCACAGCACGGTCAGCGGTTCGGCAGGCGGTTTGCGTTTACCGACAGCGGGCGCGCGGGTAAGGGCGAAACGATTGAGGGCGGCAAACCACAAGGCGTAGGTTTTACCCGCACCGGTGCTCGCATGCAGTAACCCCGACTGGCCCGTTTTGACGGCGGCCCAGACGGCTTTTTGAAAGGCGAATGGCTTCCACCCTTTGGCGGCAAACCAGGGTTTGGCGAAATCGATGGGTTTTGCCACGCGGCTGACACTCTGGAAGGCTTAATCCACAGACCTTCCAGAGTGGGCAAAGGTTTACTTCAAATTGCCACTCAGGAACTGCTGCAGGCGCTCACTCTTGGGGTTGCCCAGCACCTCCTCCGGCGCACCTTGCTCTTCCACCAGCCCCTGGTGCAGGAACAGCACCTGGCTCGACACTTTGCGTGCAAAGCTCATCTCGTGAGTCACCATGATCATGGTGCGGCCTTCCTCGGCCAGGCCCTGGATCACCTTGAGTACTTCGCCCACCAGCTCCGGGTCGAGGGCCGAGGTGGGTTCGTCGAACAGCATCACCTCAGGCTCCATCGCCAACGCGCGGGCGATGGCCACCCGTTGCTGCTGCCCGCCAGAGAGAAACGCCGGGTATTGGTCGGCCACGCGCGCAGGTAGACCCACTTTGTCCAGGTAGCGACGGGCACGGTCTTCGGCGTCTTTCTTGCTGCAGCCCAGCACCCGGCGCGGCGCCATGGTGATGTTCTCCAGCACACTCATGTGGCTCCACAGGTTGAAGTGCTGGAACACCATCGCCAGCCGCGTGCGCAGGCGTTGCAGCTCGGCATCATCGGCCACGCGCATGCCGTGGCGGTCGCTGACCATGCGGATCGGCTGACCATCCAGGGTCATGGCGCCGTCGTTGGGGGTTTCCAGGAAGTTGATGCAACGCAAAAACGTGCTTTTGCCCGAGCCGCTGGCGCCGATCAGGCTGATCACATCACCGGTCTTGGCCTTGAGCGAGACGCCTTTGAGCACCTCATTGTCGCCATAGCTTTTATGCAGGCCTTCAACGGTCAATTTGTACATGGGGCGTGCATCCTCAAGGCGAAAGTAGATAGCCGCTGCGGTAGGCCTCGGTGCCTGCGACATGGGCGATGACCATCCCGGCAGTGGCCATGCGGCGTAGCGAACGGGCGTAAAGCAGGCCGGCCTTCTGGCAGTGCACAGGCGTTACGCGGTCGGAAATGGGGTCGATGATTTCGGCGATCAGTTGCCCGGCCTCCAGGTATTCCCCGGGCAAGGCGCTGAACACCAGCAGGCCGCCCACCGGTGTGGCAACCGGTTCAACCCCTGCCAGCGGTGTGGCCGGGTAGGGCAGCTCGGGCAGCGGCGCGGCGTCGCCAGCTATGGCGCCGAAATGGATCAGGTAGTCGATGATCGCCTGGCAATCGAGGGCGGCCAGGCCGTGATTGACGTCGCCTTGGCCGCGCAACTCGACGGTCACCGAAAAACTGCCCATGGGAATCGGGAAGCGCTCGCCGAAGCGTTGCTGCAATTGCCACCACACCAAGGTGAAACATTCATCGAAGGATTGCCCGCCGGAATCGGTCGCGAGCAAGTTCGCCTCCGAGCCGATATAGCGTGCCAGCGGTTCCACCTGTGGCCAGGCCTCGGGCGTGGTGTACAGGTGTGCCACGGCTTCGAAGTCGCAATGCAGGTCCAGCACCATGTCCGCATCGCAAGCCAGGCGTTGCAGCACCAGGCGTTGGGATTGCAATTGGGTGCTGGCGGTTTGTTCGGCCAGGGCGGCGCAGAGTGCGTCGCGGATCAGATCGACGTTATGCAGGGGATCGTCGCCGAGCAAGCTCTCGACCTGGTCACCTACCGCGTTACTGAGGTCGACAAACAGGCGATTGAAGTTCTGCCCGCTCTCCAACTCATAGCGGCCCAGCGGGATGTCCATCAATACCTGTTCCAGGCCCACCGGGTTGGCGATGGGCACCAGTACGATCTCACTGCGCAGGCGTCCGGCCGCGGCTAGCTCCGCCAGACGCACCTTCAAGTGCCACGCCACCAGCATGCCCGGCAGCTCATCGGCATGCAGCGACGACTGGATGTAGATCTTGCCTGCGGCCCGCTCCGGGCCGAAGTGGAAACTGTGGATCTGCCGCGCCGTTCCTGGCACCGGCGCGATCAGTTCATGCACCTGATGACGCATACACGCTCCTTAGTGGCTCGGCCCGAGAAAGGCCAGCCAGCGGCGCTCTGCCAGGCGAAACAGGCCGACCAACGCAAAGGTCACGGTCAGATAGATCAGCGCAGCGATGCCGAATGATTGGAAGGTCATATAAGTGGCCGAGTTGGCATCCCGCGCCACTTTGAGAATGTCGGGCACCGTCGCGGTAAAGGCCACGGTGGTCGAGTGCAGCATCAGGATCACTTCGTTGCTGTAGTACGGCAGCGAGCGCCGAAGGGCCGACGGCATGATCACGTAGGCATACAGCTTCCAGCCGCTGAGGCCGTAGGCTTTTGCGGCTTCGACTTCGCCGTGGGCCATGCTGCGGATCGCCCCGGCGAAAATCTCCGTGGTGTAGGCGCACGTGTTCAGGGCGAAGGCCAGGATCGTGCAGTTCATCGCATCGCGAAAGAACGCGTCCAGCATCGGCTGCTCGCGCACCGCCGCGATGCTGTAGATCCCGGTGTAGCAGATCAGCAGCTGGATATAGAGCGGCGTCCCCCGAAACAGGTAGGTGTAGAACTGCACCGGCCAGCGCACCGCACGGTTGCGCGAGACGCGCGCGATGGACAACGGGATCGATACCAGGAACCCGATGACCAACGAGGCACTGAGCAGCCACATTGTCATGGCCAGCCCGGTGATGTGCTGGCCGTCGCTATAAAGGAAGGGCCGCCAGTATTGCTGAAGAAGTTCGATCATCGTACGGCCTCCCGACACCCGGCGGAGTAGCGACGTTCAAGCCTGCGCAGGACGAAGTTGGAGGCACTGGTGATCAACAGGTAGATAAACGCAGCCACCACCAGGAAATAGAACAGCTGATACGTGCTCTTGCCCGCGTCCTGGGCAGCCTTGACCAAGTCTGCCAGGCCGATGATCGACACCAGCGCCGTGGCCTTGAGCATGACCATCCAGTTATTGCCGATACCCGGCAGGGCAAAGCGCATCATCTGCGGGAACGTCACGTAGCGAAACCGCTGGCCGCGCTTAAGCCCGTAGGCGGTAGCAGCTTCCAGCTGGCCACGGGGCACGGCGAGTATCGCGCCGCGAAACGTCTCGGTGAAATAGGCACCGTAGATAAAGCCCAGGGTGATCACCCCGGCGCTGAATGGGTCGATCTCGATGTAGTCCCATTCCATGAAGTCGGTTAAACCGGTCAGCCAGATCTGCAGGCTGTAAAAAATCAGCAGCATCAGCACCAGGTCGGGCACGCCGCGAATCAAGGTGGTGTAGAGCTGGGCGGGGATGCGCAATACGCGCACGCTGGACAATTTGGCGCTGGCACCGAGCAGGCCCAGCAGCACGCTGACGGCCAAGGAAGCGACCGACAGCTTGACGGTCATCCACGTACCTTGCAGCAACAGTGGACCGAACCCCTTCAAGCTGAAAGCACCCAGCCCCAGGGTTTGCAAAAGATCTTCAAACATGAATTCAGGACCTGATGGCAATAAAAAAGCGCCCACTGCAAAAAAAGTGGGCGCCAGGGTGTTATTTACCGCTGTACAGGTTCAGGTCGCCGAAGTGTTTCTTCTGGATGGTGGCGTAGGTGCCATCATCGTGTAACGCTTTGATACCTTTATCGAGCAAGGCCTTGAGGTCTTTGTTACCTTTTTTGATACCGACCGCCGTTTTCGAAGGCAGCAACGGGTCGTCGATGGCCTTGCTGACTTCGTAGTCAGCGCCGGCTGGCGACTTCAAGAAACCCAGTTCTGCCTGCAGCATGTCTTGCACCGAAGCGTCCAGACGGCCCGAAGTCAGGTCAGCGTAGACCTGGTCCTGGTTGGCGTACGCCTTGGTGGTCACACCGGCCTTGTCCAGCACAGCCTTGGCGTAGGCTTCCTGGATGGTGCCTTGTTCGTAGCCCACGGACTTGCCCTTGAGGGATTCAGGCGTGGAGTAGTTCGCGCCTTTTTTGAACACCAGGGACGTCGGGCCGGAGAACAGCTCGCTGGAGAAGTCGATGGCCTTTTCACGGGCTTCGGTCACGGTCATCGAGGAAATCACACCGTCGAACTTGTTGGCGTTGAGCCCAGGAATCATGCCGTCGAAGTCGCTTTCGACCCACTTGCACTTGACCTTCAGCTCGGCACAGATGGCATTGCCCAGGTCGATATCGAAGCCCACCAGGCTGCCGTCGGCGGCTTTGGATTCAAACGGTGCGTAGGACGGATCGACACCAAAACGCAGTTCCTTGTATTCCTTGGCCAGCGCGGAACCTGCGGCCATGCACAGAGCCAGTGCAGAAAGGGTCAGCAATGCTTTTTTCATTATGTAATCCCTGGAAACCAAGATAAGCGCTTGTGGCGCGTTTAGGACTGTTACTGAACGGTGTCAGACGCAACACAAGTAGCAATTTCTGCACCATAGTTCCGAATGGTCGTTTTAAAAGGTGGGAATAGGGAGACCTGAGTGTAGGAGATGCCCGAAAGTGGGCACTAAAAATTCAGTGCACTATTTTGGGTCTGGCGAGGTTCAAAATGTGGGAGCGGGCTTGCTCGCGAATACGGTGTATCAGTCGCAGATCAGTTAACTGACACACCGCATTCGCGAGCAAGCCCGCTCCCACAGGGGATATGTGTCAGGTCAGGAGGTCCTGCAGCGTGGCGAGACTGTCCGCTTCCTCCACCGCTTTATCTTGCCGCCACCGCAACATCCGTGGAAACCGCACCGCAATCCCACTCTTATGCCGCTTGGACAGGGCAATCCCTTCGAACCCCAGTTCAAACACCATGCTGGGCGTCACGCTGCTGACCGGGCCGAATTTCTCCACCGTGGTCTTGCGCACAATGGCGTCGACCTTGCGCATTTCTTCGTCGGTGAGCCCGGAATACGCCTTGGCAAACGGCACCAACGTTCGCTCGCTGCCAGGCGGTCCGTCCCACACGGCGAAGGTGTAGTCGCTGTAGAGGCTGGCGCGCCGACCATGCCCGCGTTGGGCGTAGATCAAGACGGCATCGACGCTGAACGGGTCGACCTTCCACTTCCACCACAGACCCATGTCCTTGGTCCGGCCCACGCCATACAGGCCTTGGCGATTCTTGAGCATCATGCCTTCCACGCCGAGGCTGCGGGACGCCTCACGCTGTTCGGCCAGGTCTTGCCAGGTGGCGCCCGTCAACAATGGTGAGGCGCGCAGCACAGGCTGATTGCATTGAGTTATTACCTGCTCAAGTTGGGCGCGGCGTTCGGCCTGGGTGTGGTTGCGCCAATCATCGCCCTGATGTTCCAGCAGGTCGTAGGCGAGGACCGCCACGGGTGCGTCCTCGAGGACTTTTTTACTCAACGTCTTGCGACCGATGCGCTGTTGCAGCAAGGCGAAGGGTTGCACTGCGTTTTTCCACACCACGATTTCACCGTCGATCACCGTGCCATCCGGCAGGCCGCTCACCAGGCCGTGGAGTTCGGGGAATCGCTCGGTGACCAGTTCTTCGCCGCGTGACCAGACCCACAGGCGACCTTCGCGTTTGACCAGTTGCGCACGGATGCCGTCCCACTTCCACTCCACTTGCCAGTCGGCGGGGGAACCGAGCAGGGTGTCGAATTGCTCCAGCGGTTGCGCCAATCCGTGGGCAAGAAAAAATGGATAAGGCTGACCGCCGCGTTGCGCGTGTTCGTCGGACGATTCGGCAGCGATCAGCTTGAGGTACCCCTCAGCCGTAGGGCGATTGGACAAATCCGTGTAGCCCACCAGCCGTTGCGCCACGCGTTTACTGTCCAGGTCGGCGAGGGCGGCGAGAGCGCGGGTGACCAGCAATTTGGACACGCCGACGCGAAAGCTACCGGTGATCAACTTGATGCACACCATCAGGCTTGGTTGATCCAGTTGCGCCCATAACGCGGGCAGGCGTTCAGCCAACTCCAGGGGCGGCAGGCCACGCAGCGGCAGCAGTTTTTCTTCCAGCCACACCGCGAGGCCATCCTGGGAGGTGTAGGGATAGTCCGGTAGCAGCAGCGAAATGGTCTCGGCCAGGTCGCCCACGGATTGATAGCTTTCTTCAAACAACCACGGCTCGATTGCGGCCGCTTCGGTGGCCATATCCCGCAGCAGTCGGCTCGGCACCAGTTGCCGAGGCCGACCACCGGAGAGAAAGTACACCGCCCACGCGGCATCTTCCGGCGGGGCTTGGCGAAAGTAGGCCTGCAAGGCCGCGAGCTTGGCGTTGCTGGAGGTGGTGGCGTCGAGGTTGGCGTACAGCTCGGCGAACGCTTTCATACGCTGGCCTCTTCTTCGTCATCGCCGTATTCGGTAGAAAAGCCTTGGGCATCCAGGCCTTTTTCCCGCAGGTGGCGCACCAGTACGCCGACAGAACCGTGGGTCACCATCACCCGTTCGGCACCGGTTTGTTCGATGGCCCACAACAGCCCGGGCCAGTCGGCGTGGTCTGACAGTACAAAGCCCCGGTCAACGCCGCGCCGCCGGCGCGTGCCACGCAGGCGCATCCAACCGCTGGCAAAGGCATCGCTGTAGTCACCGAAGCGCTTGATCCAACTGCTGCCGCCGGCGGAGGGCGGGGCGATGATCAGGGCGTGGCGCAGTAGCGGGTCGGTCTTTTGGAAGTCCCCGGCGTAGAGGGTTTCCGGGATGTAGATACCGGCTTCGCGGTAGACGCGGTTCAACGGCTCTACCGCGCCGTGGCTGAGGATCGGGCCGATGCTGGCGTCGATGCCATGCAGGATCCGTTGAGCCTTACCAAAGGAATAACAGAACAACACGCTGGCCTTGCCGGCGGCGATATTGGCCTGCCACCAATCGTTGATTCCGGCAAAGACCTGCGCCTGGGGCTGCCAACGGTAGATTGGCAGGCCGAACGTCGACTCGGTGATAAAGGTATGGCAACGCACCGGCTCAAAGGGTGCGCAGGTGCCATCGGGCTCCACCTTGTAGTCGCCGGATGCAACCCAGACTTCGCCCCGATATTCCAGGCGCACCTGGGCCGAACCGAGCACATGCCCGGCGGGATGGAAACTCAGGGTGACGCCGTGATGGTCCAGCCGTTCGCCGTAGGCCAGGGTTTGCAGGTTGATGTCCTGGCCCAGGCGTGAGCGCAGGATGCCTTCGCCGGGGGCGGCGGCCAGGTAGTGCTGGTTGCCGGTACGGGCGTGGTCGCCGTGGGCATGGGTGATGACTGCCCGCTCCACTGGACGCCAGGGGTCGATATAGAAGTCGCCGGCGGCGCAGTAGATGCCTTCGGGGCGGGCGATGACAAGGTCCATGGGCGGTGCCGGGGGCGATGGGCTTATCAGGTAGGAGGAGAGGGTGGGGGGAGAAGTTCTATTGGATTACGCACGATCAAATGTGGGAGCTGGCTTGCCTGCGATGGCGATCTGTCAGTTGATGCACCGTTGACTGATAGACCGTCATCGCAGGCAAGCCAGCTCCCACATTTAGATCGGGTTATTTACCGGGAGTCAGGGTGAGCCTGGTCTTCCCGTACACCTTCTCAAAGTTCTGCGGCTGCATCGGGAAGCTCAGGTATTGCGCCTTGAGCGACGGGTCGATGCCATTGGCATAGTTCGGGCTGGCCGGGTTGCCGGACTGGCCGATACCGCCTTGGCCCATCATCGGTTCCAGTTGGCCAAAATCGACAATCATGCGCAACGCCGGTACTTGGCTCGTGTTGAAATCCTGGCCCCAGCTATACGGCGCCGGGTTCAAGGTGTTGTGGTCGCCACCACTGGCCAACGGGCCGCGAATCACTTGGCCGTTGATGTTTTTCCAGGTGGTGCTGTGCAACTTGCCCCACTGCCAGGCCTTGCGATCGGCGCCCAGTTGGCTGTCGCCAGCGGTGATTGCTGCCGCCAGGGTGCGGGCGAGGATCGCCGGTTTGTCTTCTTTCTGCGGGGTACGTGTGTCGTCCCAGAACGGGCTGTCTTCGCGGCCCAGCAGGTGGTCGGCGGTGGCCGAGTAGGACAGGCTGGCAGTGCTGACAAACGCCTTCCAGCTGGCGCTGTTTTCCGGGCCGAGCTTGTCGAGGAAGATCTGCTTGGCGCTTTCCTGCAGGAACAGTTCGTAGAGTGCGGCGTCGGCGGACGTCGACACCAGGCGACCGTCGAAGGCCATCAGGCGGCTCAGTGCCTCGCGTGCCTTGGTCTGCTCGGCGGCCGGCAGCGCATCGATCGCCTGTTTCAACGGCTGGGCCATGCCCGGCGACTGGAACATGGTCTTGAGCTTGGCAGCGAAGGTGGTGGTCTGGTCGTACTGCATGGCGATCATGCTGCGGCTGTCATGCTTACCGGCATTGGCCAGTTGCGCCAGGCGCTCGCTGCGCTCCGGTGCATCCCACGAATTGGACAACTGCATGCCATAACCGCGCGGAGCGGTGCGCTGGTTGGCGGTGCCGATCCAGCCTTGTGGCGGGTCCTGGTCATACGGGTGCAGCATCGCGTCGGCGTAGCCGTCCCAGTCAAAGCGCGCATCCCAGCCTGGCGAGGGCAGCAGGCCTTCGCCTTCGCGGCGGTTGGGGAAGCGGCCGGTGACTTGCCAGCCAATGTTGCTGGCGTCGGCGAAGATCATGTTCAAGGCGATGGCGCGGATCTCGCGGGTGGCGTCCGAGGCCTTGCCAGCGTTTTGCGCGCGGGACAGGTCGAAGAACGCGTCCAGGCTCTTGTCGTCCTTGAAGTCGGCGGTTTGCAGGGCCAGGCCGAAACCGCTGGTCAGCGCCTGGCTGCTGTTAAGCAGGGCGCCGTGACGAGTTTCGTACACCACTTCGCGGATCGAGCGCTGGCCTTTGATGAAGAAGGTTTCGTTACGCACGCCGGCGTGTAGCCATTTGCCGTTGTTCTCGTAGTACAGCGCGCTGCCTTGGCGTTTGACCTTCTCCAGGAACAGGTCCTGGGTGTCGCCTTTGACGGTGCTCATGCTCCACGCGACTTTGCCGTTGAAGCCAGACAACAGGGTCGGCAAGCCGGCAATCGAGGCACCAACGGCCTGGTATTTCGGCGCGCGAATCTGCACGTAGCTCCACGGCGACGGCGCTTGCGGCTGGGCAGCGAGGTCACTGGCCAGCAGGCTTTTGCCGCTGCGGCTGCGTTGCGGGCCAATCGCCCAGTTGCTCGACGTGGTGACGGCCAACGCGTTGAGGCTGCTCAGTTGCTGGCTGACGGTGTCCAACCCAGCAAGGCCGGTGATCTGGCTCAGGTTCACGCCTTTGAGTTTTTCGGCCTCGGCCAGTGGGATGGCTTCATCCGGCGCGCTCGGTGTGAGCCAGGCGAGTTTGTCGACGCCGACCTTTTGCGCCAGCACCAGCGAGGAAATTTCTTCCTGCAGGTTGGCCGACTCGCTGAAATTCAGCAGGCAGAACAGCAGCGCCGAATCTTCTGGCTTCCAGTATTCCGGCTTGTAGCCAGTCTGGGCCAGGTCTGGCGGCAGCTTGTCGCGGTAGCGGAACAGGTAGGCGTTGACGCCACGCGCATACACTTCGAAGAAGCGCTTGAGGCGCGGCGACGAGGCGTTATACAACTCGCCAGCGCTTTTTTTCAGGTTGACCGCACGCATGAAACGGTCGACATCCAGCACCTCGGGCCCGGACATTTCCGCCAGGCGGCCCTGGGCGAGCAGGCGCAGGGTGACCATCTGGGTGATGCGATCACTGGCGTGCACGTAACCGAGGCTGAACAGCGCGTCGTGGAAGGTATTACTTTCGATCAGCGGCATGCCCTGGGCATTGCGGCGCACCGACACGTTTTGTGCCAAGCCTTTGATCGGCTGCACGCCGGCAACCGGCGGCAGGGTGTCCTGGGTGCTCTGGAGCTGGCAACCGGCCAGGCTTAACGCACTGGCCACTGCCGCGGCAACGCCGAACCGGGGAAGAAAATGTGAGAGGGCTGGCGAGGCCATGGCAAAGCTCCTGCGGGGGGTAGCGTCAGTAAAGGCGCTACGTTAGTGAGCGCGGCGAAACGACGCAAGCGGGAGTTTTGGCAATTGGGTGAGAACGTGAGACGGGAGGAGATTTAAGTGTGGGAGCGGGCATGCTCGCGAATGCGGTGGGTCAGTCACATCTGCATTGACTGATACACCGCATTCGCGAGCGAGCCCGCTCCCACAGTTTGACCGCGTGAGACGTTAGATCAGGGTTTTGGCGGGTTGACCTTTTGCACCAGTTCATAGGCCCTGATGGTCGCCGGCCGCTCCTTGATGCTGTTGAACCAGCGATGCACATGTGGGAAATCTTCCAACCGCTGGCTCTGCCACTTGTGGGAAACAATCCACGGGTAGATCGCCATATCGGCAATGCTGTAGGCCTCGCCCGCCACGAACGCACGGTCTGCCAGACGCCGATCCAATACGCCATACAGGCGCGCGGTTTCGTCTACATAGCGCTTGATCGCGTAGGGGATTTTTTCCGGTGCGAACTGACTGAAATGATGGTTTTGCCCCGCCATTGGCCCCAAACCGCCCATTTGCCAGAACAGCCATTGCAGGGTTTCCTGACGACCGCGTAGGTCTTGTGGGATGAACTGGCCAGTTTTTTCCGCGAGGTACAGCAGGATTGCGCCGGATTCAAACAGCGAAATCGGCGCCCCACCGTCGGACGGATGGTGATCGACGATGGCCGGAATGCGGTTGTTGGGAGCGATCTTCAGGAAATCTGGCTTGAACTGGTCGCCCTGGCCGATATTGATCGGGTGCACCTCGTAGGGCAGTCCGGCTTCTTCCAGGAACAATGACACTTTGTGACCGTTGGGGGTTGTCCAGTAATACAGGTCGATCATGAAGCTCTCCAATTGAGCGAATGCCTGTAGGTATAGGTGATGTTGGGTGTACGAAAATTCAATGAAACATTTGCGCATACCCTTAGAAGCAAATCACACGGCCCCGTCCACCAGCACCTGCAACGACTGCTGTGAACAGCGCTCAATACGCACCTGCACGCGGTAGACCTCGGCAAACAGCAGTGGGTCGAGCACGTCATCCGCTTTGCCGCTGGCGTACAAGCGGCCCTGGCGCAACACGGCGATGCGATCGGCGAAGCGCGCGGCCAGGTTGATGTCGTGCAGCACCACCACGGCAATCAAGTTGTGTTCACGCACCAGACCGCGCACACATTCCATGACTTTCAATTGGTAGTTGAGGTCGAGGGCACTGGTGGGTTCGTCCAGCAGCATGACCTGGGGGCGACGGGCGATGAGTTGGGCGAGGCTGACCAGTTGGCGCTGGCCGCCGGACAACGTGCTCAGCAGTTGGTCCGCCAGATGGGCGATGCCAATGCGCTGCAACGCCTCGAAGGCTTCACGCAGGCAAGCGTCGCCGGACAACGGAATGCCGTCCACATTGGCCACGCGCAAGGCGGCGATCACGCTTTCCATCACACTGAGGCTCAACCCCGGCGGCAGGTTTTGCGGCATGTACGTCACACGTCGTGCACGTTCAGCCACCGACATGGCCGACAAGTCCAGGTCACCCAGTCGCACAACGCCTTGCATCTTTTCCAGTCCGGCCACGGCACGCAGCAAGGTCGACTTGCCGGCGCCGTTGGGGCCGATCAGTGCGGTCAAGCTGCCAGGCGGCAGGGGCGGCAGGCTCAGGTCATGCACGATCTGCCGACGGCCATAACTGATATTGGCGTTGTGGATGCTCAACCCCTTGCTCATAACTGCCTCCCGCGCTTGAACACCAACACCACAAAAATCGGCACACCCACCAATGCCGTAACGATACCCACCGGCACGATCACACCGGGCATGATCAGCTTGCTGGCAATCGACGACAGCGACAGCAGCAACGCACCGGTCAAGGCGCTGGCCGGCAGCAGGAAGCGCTGGTCTTCGCCCACCAGAATCCGTGCGATATGCGGACCCACCAGGCCGATAAATCCGATAGTGCCTACAAACGCCACGGCGGTAGCCGACAACAGGCTGATGCGCAGCAACGAGAAAAACCGCAGGCGCTTCACGTCCACGCCAAAGCTTTGTGCACGGTCTTCGCCCATGCGCAGCAAGGTCAGACGCGGCGCGGCGGTGAAGGAAAACGGCAGCACCACCGCGACCACCAGGGCCAGGATGCCGAGTTTGTCCCAGTTGGCGCGGGTGACGCTGCCCAGGGTCCAGAACACCAGTTGTTGCAGCACGTCTTCGGTGGCCACCAGTTGCAGCAAGGCCACCACCGCGTTGCAACTGAACACCAAGGCGATGCCGAACAGCACCAGGCTTTCCACCCCGGCGCCGCGCAGGCGGGACATGGCTTGCAGTAAAAACACTGAGGCCGCTGCGAAGATGAACGCCGAGACGGAGATCGCGGTGTTAGCCGACACCCACAGGGTGGTCACCGGAAATACAATCACCAAGGACGCACCCAGCGCCGCCGCCGACGACACGCCCAGGGTAAACGGGCTGGCCAGCGGGTTATTCAAGATCGCCTGCATCTCGGCCCCGGCCAGCGACAGCGCGCACCCCACCAGCACGGCCATCAACGCATAGGGCAGGCGCACGTTCCAGATGATCACCTGGTCGGTGGCGCTCAAATGGGAGGGGTGCACAATTCCGTCGAGCAAGGCCAGCAGGCCCATGCCCGACGGGCCGCTGGCCAGGTCCACGAGGATGGCGCAGGCCAGCGCAGTGCCGAGCAGGGCCAGCAACCACGCACGCCGTGCCAGCAGGCGACGGTAGCCGTGGGTGGCACTGGCGAGGTCGAGGGTTTGAGAGGTCATGTGGCTCATACAATCTGGAAAAAATGAGGATCCAAATGTGGGAGCTGGCTTGCCTGCGATAGCGGTGTATTAGTCGACTTATTCAGCGACTGACACTCCGCTATCCCAGGCAAGCCAGCTCCCACCTGTTTGATCGTGTTTACTTGTTTCTACTGTCGATCCAGTAGGCACCCTGCAACGGCATCCCCAGGAATTGCCCGTTGATCTGCTCCATGGTCGCCTGCGGGTCCAGCTTGGCGAACACCTGCGGGTGCACCCACTTGGCCAGCGCTTCAATGGCCAGCAGGTTGTACGGCGAGTTGTAGAAGTCGTGCCACAAGCCGTGGGAATTGCCCTCGCGAATTGCACGAAGGTTGGCGAATTCCGGACGCGCCAGCACCCGGTCAAAGGCCTCGCGGGCTTCGTCGGTGGTCACGCCAGCGCCCAGGATCAGACCCGGTTTGTGGTTGCCAGTGGCGACATACACATCCGGATCAGCCTTCAGCGCGTACTCCACGCTGATATCTCCCAGCGCTCCGGGCACCACGTCGGCGGCGATATTGCGTCCACCCACCAACTTGATCACTTCCCCCATGCCGCTCTGGCCGGTGGTGTGGCCCGGTGCTTGCCAGGCGCCGGCGAGCAGTTCAAGGAACACGCTTGGGCGTGGGCCAGCAGGCAGGGTGGCCACGGCGTCGGTGATGACCTTGATGTGCGCGTCATAGAAGTCCAGGAATGCCTTGGCCTGGGCTTCGCGACCCAATGCCTGGCCCAGCGCGTTCATGCTGGCGTGGGTGCCTTGTACCGGGTTGATGCGAAAGTCGACAAACAGCACAGGAATGCCGGCCTTGGCCAGCACATCAGCGACTGGGCTGTGTTCGGTAGGGCCGTGGCCAGAGATGCTGAACACCGCCAGATCCGGTTTAAGCGACAGGATTTCCTCGGCACTGACGCTTTGTTCCGACGCCTGGCCGATCAGTGGAATGTCCTTCACCGTCGGAAATTTCGCCACATAGGCGTTGTAGGTGTGCTGGTCCAGCAGCTTCAAATCGTTCTGCCAGCCGACGATGCGCTGGAACGGTGCGTCCTTGTCCAACAGGGCGAATGCCGAAATCAACCGGCCTTCGCCGAGCACCACACGTTTGACGTGATCGGTGACTTCGACCTTGCGGCCCAGCACATCGGTGACTTCCTGGGCGGCGGCGGACTCGACGTGGCCGATGACCAGCGCGGCGAACAGCACGCCGAGCTTGAGCAGGTGACGGGGTTTGGACATGGCAAGGGCTCCTGATAGAGGGAATTTAGAACTCATAATCGACACTGGCGGTGAGGGTGCGTCCGGCCCCGGGAATACCGTAGAGCTGGAAGCCGTCGAGGGAGGCGCCCACCTGGCTGTAATAGAATTTGTTGAACACGTTGTTGAGGTTGAGGTTGACCGTGGTGTCCTTGTTTACCTTGTATTGCGCCGCCACGTTGCTCAGCCAGTAGCCGGGGGCTTTCTCGTTGTCGCGCACGTAGATGGCGTTCACCCCGGACGGGCCGTTGGCGTAGCTGCTGTTGTTGTTCAAGCCACCCACGTACTTGTTGTCGCTGTAGCGGCGTCGGCCCACGTACTGCTCGCCGTAGCTCAGGCTCAGGGCATCGGTGACGGCGTAGGTGGTCCACAGGTTGGCGGTCAGGTCAGGCACGTTCTTGGCTTCTGCGCCTTTGTTGATGCCCTTGGTCTGTACGCTCTTGAGTGCCGAGAAGCCGCTGTAGGCGGTCCAGCGCGGGGTGATATTGCCTTGCAGGCCCAGTTCGATGCCGTCTACCCGTTTAGCGGGCAGGGCGCGTACCGGGGCCGATTCGCCGTCCTGGTACTCCCAGGAGTTTTCCAGCTCTGTACGAAAGATCGCTGCGGTGACGTTGAGCATGTCGTGGGCGATGTCCCACTTGGTGCCCAGTTCATAGGTCTTGGATTTGGCCGGGCTGTAGTTGCTGGTGCTCGCCGCGCCGTAGATCTGGTTGTTGGTGGACGCGCCCAGTGCCGACGGTTGCGCCGCTTCGCTGTAGGACACATAGATGCTGCCGTTGGGCAACGGTTTGAACACCGCGCCAACACGGCCACTGACCGCTCCGTCGCTGCTGCTGGTGGTGGCTTGGCCGCGCTGGCGGGTTTCAGCGTCCCAGTTGTCGTAACGCAGTGAACCCAGCACTTGCCATTGTTCATTGAGGGTGACGGTGTCGCCCAAATAGATGCCGGCGTTGTCGATCACCGAGCGCGGCTCGCCGACGCCCTTGGTTACGTAGGTGCTGGCGAAGCTATGGCTGGGGTCGGCCATGTCGAACAACATGTTGCCGGCCGGCACTTCGGCGTTGCGTTTCAGGCCGCCGTAGGTCTCGTGATAGAACTCCAGGCCCGAGACCACCGCGTGTTGCAGGCTGCCGGTGTTGAACGCAAAGCTGAAGTCGGTCTGGTTATCCAGGATGGTGTATCGCTTGGACAAACCAAAATCGCTGCCGCGCAGGATGCCGTAGGCCGTGTTGCTGTTATTGACGTAGTCGGTGTAGGCATTCACCGTGCTGCCCGGCACTTGGCTGGTCGGGCCTACACCGGTGTAGCCCAACGTCGCACAGCGAGCGCCGGTACAAGTTTTCTGGCCGTTGGCATCGGCGGCGAAAAAGCGCGCCGGAGAGAGCACCGCGAAGTTGTCGCTGCGCTCCCAGCGGGTCTGGTTGCGCAGGTGCGCGTCATTCCAATCGAAGTCATGTTCAAAGCGCGCAGTCAGCGACGTGGTTTTGTTTTCCTGGGTATAGAGGCTGGAGTCGCCGTACCAGTTGGAGCGTTTCACGCCGGGCATGCGGTCGCCGTTAGTGCCGCGCTGGATCGGCACGCCGCCGTCCGGGGTGTTGGTGTCTTTCTGGTAGAAAGTGTCGATAAAGAAGCGCGTGTCGGTGCCCAGGCCGAAGCCGAACGAGGTCGCAATGCCCCAGCGGTCGTAGTCCACGTCGTCACGCTCGGACACCTGGTTGTAGTGCTTCATCAGGTTGATGCGTACGGCGGTGGTGTCGTTCAACTGTTTATTGAGGTCGGCGGTGAGGCGGCGATAGGCATCGGTGCCGATACCGGCAGACACGCGATTGGCGTCGCCCAGGTGCGCTTCTTTGCTCACCAGATTGACGCTGCCGCCGACGGCAGAAACGCCGGACTCAATGGACCCGGTGCCCTTGAACACTTCCGCCTGCTGCAGGTTGAACGTGTCGGTGCGTGTGGACATGCCCGCATCGCGCACGCCATCGACGGTCAGGCTTTGCTCGGATGAGAAGCCGCGAATCGAAAACAGGTCGCCCCAGCCCAGGTTGCCTTCGCCGGACATGAAGGTGATGCCCGGCACGTTGCGCAGCACTTCCTGCAAGGTTTGCGCGTTTTGCTCCTTGAGCACCTGCTGCGGCACGATGGTCACGCTTTGCGGTGCATCCAGCAGCGGCTGGCTGATTTTTGCCGAGGTCACCCGGTCCACCTTGAACGTGGAAGTGGCTTCACCGTCGACCTTGATTTCCGGCAGGCTCAGCACCGAATCCTGGGGGGTGGCGGTTGAGGCGTCGGCCCAGGCAACCGGAGTCACGCTGCCGGCGGCAAGCAAGCCGAACATCGGGGCCAGGGTATTTTGCAGCGCGTGGCTGCGGGGTGTAGGCAATGTAATGGGCTGTGGCATAGGATGCATCCGAGTCTAAATTACAATTACTCTCATTTAGGTTCGGTAGTCTAAAGAGCGATTTCCCCTGCCATGCCCTGGCTTTGTATCGCTGATGCGTGATTATCGTTTCCCACAACATTCCATTACATTTGCGTACACAGCTGGCTGAACTTTCGGCTATTTGCTGCGTTTTATAGTTTTTCGGATCAATTGCCCATGGCCAAGCAAGACCATCTCCTGATCGTTGATGACGACCCGCAGATCCGCCAGTTGCTGTGCGACTACTTGAGCGACGCCGGTTTCCAGGTATCCACCGCCGCCGATGGCAAGGAGATGCGCCGGCGTCTGGAACTGAACGTCATCGACCTGATCGTCCTCGACCTGATGCTGCCCGGCGAAGACGGCCTGAGCCTGTGCCGCGAATTAAGGGTGAACTCCAACACCCCGGTGGTGATGCTCACTGCCAAAGGCTCGCTGATCGACCGCATTGTCGGCCTGGAAATCGGCGCCGATGACTACCTGCCCAAGCCGTTTGACCCGCGTGAATTGCTGGTGCGGATCAAGGTGGTGCTGCGTCGGGTGCAGAGTTTTCCCGACCGCGCACGGTTGGATGAAGCACCGAGCATTGGTTTCGCCGGCTGGCAACTGGACACACGGGCGCGGCAACTGCTGTCGCCGGAAGGGGTGGTGGTCAGCCTGGGCAATTCGGATTACCGCGTGTTGCGCCTGTTGCTGCAGCACCCCAACCGGCCGTTGAGCCGCGACTTTCTGCTCAACCATGTGTTCGACAAGGACAGTACGCCGTTCGACCGTTCCATCGACGTATGCGTCAGCCGCCTGCGCTCGCAATTGCCGGCGGGGCTGATCAAGACCGTGCGCAACGAGGGCTACATGCTCACCGCTGATGATGTGGTGCTGGGCTCGTGAGACTGCTGCCGCGTTCGCTGTTTGGGCGGCTGGTGCTGATACTGGTCAGCGGCATGCTCGCGGCACAGGCCCTGACCAGCAGCATCTGGTACGACCGCCGCCACGGCCAGGTGCTGGAGATTCCTGCGCGGCTGATCGCCACGCGCCTGGCGGATGTGGTGCGGCTGGTGCACAGCGATCCGCAGCAGGCGGACCAGTTGATCAAGTTGCTGGATGCACCGCATTTCCGCCTGACCTTAAGTGATCAAGCGAGCAATACGCCCAGCAGCCTCACTGACAGCGACCGGCCCACCGAGCGGCTGATCAAGAAGGTGCTCTCGGAGAAAACCGGCTACGCCCAGACCCTGATCCTGCTGCGCCTGTCGCTGGTGGATGGCGAAGGGCAAACCGCCGGGCTGTCGACCTTGCTCGGTTCCAAACCGGTGGTGGGGCAATTCCTCATCGACCTGCGCCTGCCCGATGGCCGCTGGCTGCAGGTGGACGCCCGTGAAGAGCAGGGCTGGACCAGCACCTCGCCACTGGACCTGCTGTTCGATTACGTCATGCGCATTTACCTGTTGCGTGTCTTGGTGCTGGTGGTGATCGCCCTGGTAGCGGTGCGCCTGGCCATCCGTCCACTCAACGCCTTGGCCAAGGCTGCCGAGGCCTTGGGGCGGGATATTCAGCGCCCGCCGCTATCGTTGGATGGGCCCACCGAGGTACGCCGCGCCGCACAGGCCTTTAACGCGATGCAGCAACGCCTGATTGCCAACATTGCCGAACGCACGCGTTTTCTTGCGGCAATTTCTCACGACCTGCGTTCACCGATCACACGCTTGCGCTTGCGCACGGAGATGCTTGAGGACACCCGTACCCGTGAGCGTTTTCGCAGTGACCTGGAAGAAATGGAGCACATGGTCTCCAGCACCCTGGATTTCGTCAGCAGCGGTGAAATCAACGAGGCGCGGCAGAACATCGACATCAATGCCTTGCTGCAAAGTTTGCAGGCGGACCTGGAAGACGTCGGTGAAAGCGTGCGCATCGAAGGCCGTGCGAAACAACCGTTACCGGGCTACGCCCGTAGCCTCAAACGGTGCGTGCAGAATTTGCTGGAAAACGCGGTGCGTTATGGCAGTGACGTAGTGGTGCGGGTCGAGGACCAGTCCGACAGCTTGAAGATTGTTATCAGCGACCGTGGCCCGGGGATTCCCCAGGAGCAGCTGGAGCAAGTGATGGAACCGTTTTACCGGGTGGAAGGCTCACGCAATGCCGAGACCGGCGGATATGGGTTAGGGTTGAGCATTGCCCACACCATCGCCAGGGCGCATGAGGGGCGGTTGAGTTTGAGGAATCGGGAAGGAGGAGGGCTTGAGGTGGAATTGCAGTTCCAGCGCAAACTCTGACCTGAAATGCGATCCAATGTGGGAGCGGGCTTGCTCGCGAAGGCGGTGGGTCAGGTATGAATTCAGCGACTGACACACCGCCTTCGCGAGCAAGCCCGCTCCCACTCAAGCTTGCCTACATCTGGTTTTTAGCGTGGCTTATGCCCCGTGGCACTTCTTGAATTTCTTCTCACTGCCGCACGGGCAAGGATCGTTGCGACCAACGTCCTTCAATGCATTGCGCACCGGCTCTTGGTGAGCGTGGCCGCAGTTCGGGCCGTGGACATGGCCGTGGTCGTGGTCGTGATCATGGTGATCGTGATCGTGGTTGCAGTCAGGACCATGGACATGGGGTTGTTGAGTCATCGATGTCGCTCCGGAATAAAATCGCCGGGGATTATCTCGCCATTGTGGGCCACCTGCACGTCATAACCGATGAATAATCCGGTTTTGAGCTCGCCTTCCAAACGATAGGGCACGGGCTGGTCGGGATTTTTCAGCATCTGCACCACGTCGCGGATTTGCGGCCAGAGGTTGGTGCGCACCGACACCTTGAAAAAAGCATGGCTGCGCGGCGGCACGGTCAGCCACTCATTGGACTCGCCTTCGGTCAGCACGAAGTCGCCCAGGCTGACCTTGTAGACGAGGCCACGCACGGTCAGGTCGGCGTCGTCGCGGTTGTCCACGCGAAAGTACAGCTTGAATTTCTGCTCCAGCAACTTGGCCCGCACCACCTCGACTTTCACCAAGGACACGTGGGGCGGCGGGGCGTCGTTTTCGAACCACGAGGCACAGCCGGTGAGACCCAGGGTTAACGCCAGCATCAAGCTGTAGATCCGAAGCATGGCGTCTGTCCTGTGAGGGGTTAGAGATAGCTGGAACAACACTTCTTGAATTTCTGCCCACTGCCGCACAAACACGCATCGTTGCGTCCGGCCTTCACCTCCACGGTTGGGTCGATGAAGTACCAGCGCCCGTCATTCTGTACGAAAGAAGACTGCTCGCGGTGGCTATGTTCGCCGGTGCTGTCATGCCAGCGTGCGGTGAAGGTCACGAACGCGTGTTCTGGCTGGCCGCCGAACACTTCGGAGCTTTCCACTTCAAGGCCCAACCAAGTGCTCTGGGCACTCCAGGCACCGATGGCGTCGCGGTCCAGGCCGGCCTGTTGCGCGGGCAACGTGGTTGCAACCAGGTAGTCGACCAGGCCCAGCACGTAGGCACTGTAGCGCGAACGCATCAGCGCGCTGGCACAGGGCGCCGGGTGGCCAGCGTGATAATGGCCGCAGCAGGCATCCAGCAGGTTGCCACTGCCGCACGGGCAAATGGATGTACTCATCGGGGTTACCACCAATACTTTCCGAAATTTTCCGGGTTGGCCCAGAAGCGGGCGTTGAGCCAGTCCGGCACCTGTTTATAGTCAAGCAGATCGTAGGTAAACAGCGTCAGAACCTGCTCATCGCGCTGGAAACGCTCGCCGGCCTGCAGGGCCAGGGAGAAGAAGTCAGTGTCTTTCCAGTCGCAGGCACCCAGGTCCACCAGCACGGCGATCTTGCTGGCATTGAGGTTGCGAATACCGCCGAGCAAGGTCAGGCCCTGGGGTTTTGACAGGTGCTCCAGGCAATCGACCACCAACGCCAAGTCAAAACGCTGCGCAGCAAGCTCCGGTGGCAGCGGCCCAGGCGGGGCGACGGACACCTGAGTCTCAGGGTGCGCCGCTTGAAATGCCTCCAGCGCGGGAAACTGGCTGGCGCCCAGCAGCAACAGGCGTTTGGGTTGGTGCAGGTCGAGCAAGGCGGCCAAGGCCTGCTGCGGGGTACGGGCAGAAATACCAGCGGTCATCAGAGATCCTCACATCAGGGCCATAGAGACTAACGCGGCTGAGCGTACGGGCCTAGAGCGGGCGATCGCGAAAAGCCAGCTGTGCACGAGCATCCCCAATGAATACAGGGGCGCGGCGTAGTGGCGCAGATGAAAGGAGCCGTCTTTACTCCACTCGTCGGCCCCCGCCGATCCCCTCAGGAGAAATCAGATGAGCATCATGCGGACAGCTCTACCCTTGGTTCTGCTAACCGGAGTATTGACAGGTTGTGCCGGCTTGCAAAAAACCGATTGGCCCACCTGCGCCGCCGTTGGCGGTGTGACCGGCGCCGCGATCGGTGCAACTCAAAGTTCAGCCTACGCGGGCTATGGCGCCTTGTTGGTCGGCGGCATGGCCGGCGCCTACTGCTGGGTGCATGGCGATGGCGACGAGGACGGCGATGGCGTACCGGACAGCCGTGACAAGTGCCCAGGCACGCCAAAAGGTGTGCAGGTCGATGCCAATGGGTGCCCGCCCGTGCCAGTAGCCGCAGTGGTGGAAGAGGTGGTTGTGGTCAAGGAAGAAACCATCGTGATTCGCGATGTGCACTTCCAGTTCGACTCGGCCAAGTTGACCGCAGCGGATAAAACCAAGCTCGACACCATCGCCACTCGCTTGAAAAAAGAAGCGCCAAGTGCCCAGCTGCGGGTCAGTGGCCACACCGACAGCGTCGGCAAAGACGCCTACAACCAGAAACTCTCGGAAAAACGCGCCCACTCGGTGACCGATTACCTGATCGGCTCCGGCGTGCCACGCAGCAATTTTGTTTCCGTGACCGGGGCCGGCGAAAGTCATCCGGTGGCCGACAACAAAACCGCTGAAGGCCGCGCCTTGAACCGCCGCGTGGAAATCCAGATCAACCGCTGACAACCCTTGCCCCTGTGGGATCCACAGGGGCATTGCTGGCGACCCTCGTTAACCTCCCGTTTATTAACTTTTTTGATCCTTCACTGGCAAAGCGCCTGTGGAAGTCGTTACTGTGCGCCCAAAGAAAAAACTAGAAATGTTTTTTGAAGACACATTTTTTAAGCGCTTAGGGGAGCACCACGATGCGTAAGGTTTTACTGCTGGCCCTGTTGGTCAGCCCCGTAGCTCTGGCCCAGAGCGTCAGCGTTGAAACCAATTCATTGATGCGCCTGCCTAGCAGCACCAGCGTGTTGCAACTGGAGCGCCTGGACGTGGCCGACTACGGCACGCTGCTGATCCCGGCCACTATCAGCCAGGTCACGGTGGATGAACTGCACTTGGGGCGCGAAGCCCGTATCGCCATTGCCCCCGGCAACACCGGGCTGCAACTGCAAGTGCGCCGTGCGCAACTGGACCACGGCAGCCAGATCACCTCACGCGGAGCACCCGGTACTCACGAAAAACCTGCCAAGGCCGGGCGCGACCTGACCTTGCGCATCAATGCCCTGACGGCTGATGAGTTGTCGATTGATGCGCGCGGCGGCGCCGGCGCCCAGGGTTATGCCGGGCTGGATGGTGCCAACGGCGTGGACCCAGGTTGCACCTGGGGTTCGGCGGGGCGCGGCGCCAATGGCGATAACGGCGGCGATGGCCTGCCCGGTGGGGCGGGTGCGTTGGTGCGGGTTGAACTGCCGCAGAGCTTCCCGGCCGAGCAGATCAAGGTCTGGGTGGACGGCGGCGCTGGCGGTTTGGCCGGTACAGCGGGCAAACCTGGGCGTGGTGG
This sequence comes from Pseudomonas sp. PGPPP1, assembly GCF_002255865.1. NCBI lineage: Bacteria > Pseudomonadati > Pseudomonadota > Gammaproteobacteria > Pseudomonadales > Pseudomonadaceae > Pseudomonas > Pseudomonas sp. PGPPP1. The sequence goes on from NZ_NKIG01000009.1 coordinate 53,778, forward strand.
GCAGTCCAAGGGCTGCCTGGTGTACCAGGCCGATGGTGGTGAAAAGGGCCGCGCTGGGCTGGAAGGGCAGCCGGGGCCAGCGGGGCCTGCGGGTGCTGTGACCATCCAACGGCTCTGAGTCGCCTGTTCTGAAGCCATCGCGGGCAAGCCCGCTCCCACCTTTGATCGAGTTGTTCAGATGAACGCGGTCCAGTGTGGGAGCGGGCTTGCCCGCGATGGGGCCCTAAAGATGGCCTTCAGAACATCGGCCTGGCCGAAGCTATCGCCACCACCACCAACCCAACAATCAAATTGATCCCCACCAACCGGCGAATCTGCCCCAGTACTGCAGCGCCCACCGGCCAATCCTCAGCCACCACCGCCGTGCGCAATTCCGGGAATTTCAGTGCCTGGATGCGGATAAACAGCGCCGTCATCACCAAATACAACCCCATCATCACCTGCACATAACGCGGCGCGGTCTCAAACCCGCTGAAGCGCAGTTGCAGCAGGCCGACACCGCTGATCGGCAAAATCGCCACCGCGACCCACACCCACACAAAAAAACGTTGAAACACATTTGCCCACAGCTTGAGTCGGGCAGGGCCCTCAAGTGCCGCCACGGCGGCGGGGCGCAGGATCATCCAAGCGAAAAACATGCCGCCAACCCAGATCAAGGCGGCTAATACATGCAGGGTGTAAGCGAGGCTAAACACGGTCATTGAAGTACTCCGTTCTGCGCGGGATTAATTAGCGGGGTATGATAGCGGCCGATCCGAACCACTGAAAATTTATCCAGCGTTTTTTGCGCCCGACTATCCATGATCAGCACTGAACTCAAAACCACGATCCAGGGCGCCTATTCGCGTTTTCTCGAAGCCAAGAGCTTGAAACCGCGCTACGGCCAACGCCTGATGATCGCCGAAGTGGCCAAGGTCCTCGGGGATATCGACACCGACGACGAAGGTCGTCGCGAAGGTGAGCCCGCGGTCGTGGCCGTCGAGGCCGGCACCGGCACCGGCAAGACCGTGGCCTACAGCCTGGCCGCGATCCCCACGGCCAAAGCCGCCGGCAAACGCTTGGTGATCGCCACCGCCACCGTGGCCCTGCAAGAGCAGATCGTCTACAAAGACCTGCCCGACCTGATGCGCAACAGCGGCTTGAACTTCACGTTCGCCCTGGCCAAAGGGCGTGGCCGCTACATGTGCCTGTCCAAGCTCGACGTTTTGCTGCAAGAAGGCCACGCGCAAACCGCCACGGCCTCGCTGTTCGAGGAAGAAGGCTTCAAGATCGAAGTCGATGAAGTCAGCCAGAAGCTGTTTACCAGCATGATCGAGAAACTGGCCGGCAATAAATGGGACGGTGACCGCGACAGTTGGCCCACCGCCCTGGAAGACGCCGACTGGGCACGCTTGACCACCGACCACAGCCAGTGCACCAACCGCCATTGCCCCAACTTCGGCCAGTGCGCCTTCTACAAGGCCCGCGAAGGCATGGGCAAGGTCGACGTGATCGTCACCAACCACGACATGGTGTTGGCAGACCTGGCCCTGGGCGGCGGCGCTGTGCTGCCAGACCCGCGCGACACCCTCTATGTGTTCGACGAAGGGCATCACCTGCCGGACAAGGCCATCGGCCACTTCGCTCACTACACCCGCCTGCGCTCCACGGCTGATTGGCTGGAGTCCACCGCCAAGAATCTGACCAAATTGCTGGCCCAGCACCCGCTGCCCGGCGACCTGGGCAAGCTGATCGAACAGGTGCCGGAGCTGGCGCGGGAGATCAAGACCCAGCAGCAGTTCATGTTCAGCGCTTGCGAGCAGGTCGCCGACTTCAAGCCCGGCGAAGATGTGGAAGGCCGCGAACGGCCCCGTCACCGCTTTGTCGGCGGCTTGATCCCCGAGCACATGCGCGAGATGGGCATCGAGTTGAAGAAGGGCTTTTCGCGCCTGACCGACCTGTTTACCCGCCTCACCGACTTGCTCAAAGAGGGCATGGACGGCGAGGTCAACATCGGCATCGCCAGCAACCAGGCCGAGGAGTGGTACCCGCTGTTCGGCAGCCTGCTGTCCCGTGCCCAGGGCAACTGGGAGCTGTGGACCGCATTCACGGTCGAAGACCCGGAAGACAACCCGCCCATGGCCCGTTGGCTGACCCTGTCGGAAAGCGGTGCGCTGTTTGATATCGAGGTCAACGCCAGCCCCATCCTCGCCGCCGAAATGCTGCGGCGTAACCTGTGGAACGTGGCCTACGGCTGCTTGGTGACCTCGGCCACCCTGACCGCCCTGGGCACCTTCGACCGCTTCCGCATGCGCGCCGGCTTGCCGAAAAAGGCCGTCACTGCCGTGGTGCCGAGCCCGTTCCATCACGCCGACGCTGGCGTGTTGCGGGTGCCGGACCTCAAGGCTGACCCGCGGGATGCCGCTGCCCACACCGCCGCGATCATCCGTGACCTGCCGGAGTTGGTGGAAGGTTCGCGTGGCACCCTGGTGCTGTTCTCGTCGCGCAAACAAATGCAGGACGTGTTTGACGGCCTCGACCGCGACTGGCGCAAGCAAGTGTTTATCCAGGGCAACCTGTCCAAGCAGGAAACCCTCAACAAGCACAAGGCGCGAGTCGACGGCGGGGATTCCAGCGTGCTGTTCGGCCTGGCCAGTTTCGCCGAAGGCGTGGACTTGCCCGGTGCCTACTGCGAGCACGTGGTCATTGCCAAGATCCCGTTCTCGGTGCCGGATGATCCTGTCGAAGCGGCCCTGGCCGAGTGGATCGAGGCGCGGGGCGGCAACCCGTTCATGGAAATCTCGGTGCCGGATGCCTCCTTGAAGCTGGTCCAGGCCTGCGGTCGCTTGCTGCGCACCGAGGAGGACCGGGGCACCATCACCTTGCTCGACCGCCGTTTGGTCACCCAGCGTTATGGCAAGGCTATCCTGAATGCCTTGCCGCCGTTCAGGCGCGAAATTTCTTAAGCCACCGTGGGCGGATTCGCCCACTTCGTGGTCTATCTCACTGCTATGGATTTATGTCATCAGGCCATTCATCGGCCGTTTGGGAGAACCTTGTTCGTATGATTCGCACGCTGCCTGCTCTATTTGCCCTGTTGTTCGCTGCGCCTTTGATGGCCGCGCCTGCCGGGCAACAGACACTGTTCAACTTCGTCCGGCCTGCCGATGTGGTCAAGGTGGCGACCCAGGACGCCAGCCTGCCGCAATACAACGCAGAGCAAACCGCGGAAGGCGAAGTGTTGCGCCGTATCACCTTCAACCCGGCGGCCGAACCGAGCCTGGTGCTCAGCCCGCAAACCGGTACCTGGGACTGGTCACAATCCAGCGCCATGAGCCTGCGCATTCAGAGTGCCATGAACTGGGCATTGACCCTCTATATCAGGGTGCAGAGCGCTGACGGCAAAACCCTGCTCAGCCGCATCGACCTCCCTGCCGGCCCGGCCCAGACGCTGCTGATCCCGCTGCAAGCCAACTCGCCGCTGAGCCAAGGCATGAAAGCCGGCCCGCCGATGCCGATTACCGTTGAGGGGCAACGCGTATTGCTGGGCAGCAGCGCCGGGGAAATTGACCGCAGCCAGGTGGTTTCGGTGACCCTGTCGATGATCAAGCCCAACGCCGCCCAAAGCATCTTGCTGGAGCGCTTTGGCGTGCAGGACAGCGAGCCGGTGCTCAAGGCCGCCTACAGCGAACTGGTGGACGCCTATGGCCAGTCCACCCGTGCGCGCTGGCCGGAAAAAGTCAGCAGCGACGAACAACTCAAGGCCGCCGCCGTCAAAGAGCAGCAACAGCTCCAGGGCTGGCTGGCCACGCGGGACAAGTCCGCCCTGGACCAATATGGCGGTTGGAACAAAGGCCCGGCGTTCGACGCCAGCGGGTTTTTCCGTACCGAAAAACGTGACGGTCGTTGGTACCTGGTGACGCCGGAAGGTCATCCGTTTTACTCGCTGGGCGTGAACACCGTGGCGCCGGACAACAGCCAGACCTACGTGGCCGGTCGTGAATGGATGTTCGCCGCACTGCCCAAGGCAGGCGAGCCCTTCGACAAGTACTACGGCAGCAGCGACAACCGTACCGGCAACGGCGCGGGCGAGGGTCGCAGCTTTGGTGCGGGGCGTTGGTATGACTTCTACGGTGCCAACTTGCAGCGCACGTATGGCGGTGACGGTTTCGACCAGAAACGTTGGGTCACCCACACCCTGGACCGTCTGCAAGCCTGGGGTTTCAACACCGTGGGCAACTGGAGCGATCCCGACCTGGCCACGGCAGGCCGCGTGCCGTACACCTTGCCGCTGTCGATTGTGGGTGACTACGCCAGCATCAGCACCGGTACCGACTGGTGGGGCGGTATGCCTGACCCGTTCGACCCGCGCTTTGCCATGGCCACCGAGCGTGCCGTGGCCATTGCCGCTCGTGATCATCGGGACGATCCCTGGTTGATCGGCTTCTTTGCCGATAATGAGCTGGCCTGGGCCGGTCCTGGCGATGACCCGAAGTCTCGCTACGCCCTGGCTTATGGCACCTTGCGCATGACCACTGACGTACCGGCCAAGCGCGCGTTCCTCAAGCAACTGCGTGACAAATACCGTAATGAAGAAGGCCTGTCGAAAGCCTGGGGTATCCACCTGGCAGGCTGGGAACTGATGGAAGACCCGGGCTTTGAGCCGCCGATGCCCAGCGCCGAGCATCCGGAGATCGAAGCCGACTTCAAATACTTCCAGAAGACCTTTGCCGACGCCTACTTCAAGACCATTTCCGACTCGCTCAAATGGCACGCGCCCAACCAACTGCTGTTGGGTGGCCGCTATGCCGTGAGCACGCCGGAAGCCGTGGCGTCCTGCGCCCAGTATTGCGACGTGCTGAGCTTCAATATGTACACCCTCAAGCCCCAGGACGGTTACGACTTCGCCGCCTTGCGACAGTTGGACAAACCGGTGTTGATCACCGAATTCAACTTCGGCTCCACCGACCGCGGCCCGTTCTGGGGCGGTGTGACGCAGTTGGCCAGGGAGGAGGACCGGGGCGTGGCCTATGGCAACTTCCTCAAGCAGGCCATGGCCGAGCCGTCGATTGTTGGCGTGCATTGGTTCCAATACCTCGATCAGCCGTTGACCGGCCGCTTGCTGGACGGTGAAAACGGCCACTTCGGTCTGGTGGGTATCACCGATGTGCCGTTCCAGGGCTTTGTCGACAGCGTGCGTAAAAGCAACCTGGCGGCGGTCGACCAACTGGGCAAGGAAGCTGAAAAAGCCAAGGCCGCCAGCGTTGTGCGCGAGCGTGAAAACGGCAACGGCGGGCATGAAGGCAAAGGCGCGGGGCAGGGCGGTGGGCACGCTGGCGGGCACGGCGGCAATGGCCATTGATTGAGGGCTGACGGGTTCACAAAACCTACAATGACTGGAACAATGTCGTCCTCTTTTTAGCGTGTTTTCCGAGGACGTCCAGGTGCAGGTTCAGGGTCATTACGAACTCCAGTTCGAAGCGGTACGCGAAGCCTTTGCCGCGTTGTTCGATGACCCGCAAGAGCGTGGCGCCGCACTCTGCATCCAGATCGGCGGTGAAACCGTCGTCGACCTGTGGGCCGGTACTGCCGATAAGGACGGTGCCGAGGCCTGGCACAGCGACACCATCGTCAACCTGTTCTCCTGCACCAAGACCTTCACTGCCGTCACTGCCCTACAATTGGTGGCTGAAGGCAAGCTGCAACTGGACGCACCTGTAGCCAAGTATTGGCCGGAATTCGCTGCTGCAGGAAAAGAAGCCATCACCCTGCGCCAGTTGCTCTGCCACCAGGCCGGGTTGCCGGCGATCCGCGAAATGCTGCCCACCGAAGCCCTGTACGACTGGCAACTGATGGTCGACACCTTGGCCGCTGAAGCGCCTTGGTGGACACCGGGCCAGGGGCATGGCTACGAGGCGATCACCTACGGCTGGCTTGTCGGGGAGTTGCTGCGCCGCGCTGACGGGCGTGGGCCGGGTGAATCGATTGTGGCGCGGGTGGCGCGGCCGTTGGGGCTGGACTTCCACGTGGGGCTGGCGGATGAAGAGTTTTATCGTGTTGCACATATTGCGCGCAGCAAAGGCAATATGGGCGATGAAGCCGCGCAACGGTTACTGCAAGTAATGATGCGTGAACCGAATGCGATGACTACACGGGCATTTGCCAATCCACCGTCTATTCTGACCAGCACTAATAAACCTGAATGGCGGCGCATGCAGCAGCCAGCGGCAAATGGCCACGGTCATGCACGCAGCCTGGCGGGTTTTTATAGCGGTTTGTTGGACGGAAGTTTGCTGGAAGCCGACATGCTCGAACAACTGACCCGCGAACACAGTATCGGGCCGGATAAAACATTATTGACACAAACCCGCTTCGGACTGGGTTGCATGTTGGATCAGCCGCAGCTACCCAACGCTACGTTCGGCCTTGGCCCACGTGCATTTGGTCATCCTGGCGCCGGTGGTTCAGTGGGCTTTGCCGACCCTGAACATGATGTAGCGTTCGGTTTCGTGACTAATACATTGGGGCCTTATGTACTAATGGACCCGCGAGCACAGAAGTTGGTCGGAATATTGGCCGGTTGTCTGTAAACCCCTTGCCGTTTCACATTTTTTTGTTACAAAGGCAACTATAAGAAGACGCTGAGCGAAAAGTTGTAACTTTATTCTTCTCTAAGCGTCTGTTTAACGGGTCATCCAGACCCCTGGTTTTTTCTCATTTTGTGGATATCTCATGTTATCGAACAAGTCCTTGGCACTGGCGCTTTGCCTCACTATTACTGGCTGCGCACAAACACCACAAAATGATGCCGATGGCGGACATTGGTGGTCATTTGGATCTGATAAGGCCACTACCAAGGACGCAGTGACCCAAACCGACGCCAAGCCGGCCGCTGGCGCCAAGCCTGCCGCACCGGTAGCCGCCGCAGCCGCGCCTGCCCCGGCTCCAGCAGCGAAGGCTGACACCGGCTCCAGCTGGTGGCCGTTCTCCTCCAAGAGCGCCGACGAGAAGGCCGCCGATGCCAAGGCCGACCTGAAAGCCGACCTCAAGGCTGCTACCCCGGCACCTGCCGCCGCTCCAGCGCCAGCCGTAGCCAAAACCGACAGCGAGACCCACTGGTGGTGGCCATTTGAAAGCAAGCCAAAACCACTGGCCAAGGTTGACGTGACCAACGTGCCGATGCCTGATCCGAAAATCACCCAGGCCTGGTTGGACGACTACGAGCCGCGCCTGCGTGTTGCGATCAAGGACAGCAACCTGCAACTTGAGCGCCGCGACAACGTACTGGTGGTCATCGCTCCGGTAGATGGTTCGTACAACCCAAAACGCCCAGGCATGCTGCTGCCCGTCACCCTGGGTCCGTTTACCCGTGTTGCCAAGGCCGTTGAAGGCGACCCGAAAACCGCCGTGCTGGTACTCGGCCACGTCGACACCACGGGTGCCGAGGCGCAAAGCCAGGCCCTGACCAAAGAGCGTGCGCAATCGATCGCTTCGATCTTCAGCCTCAGCGGCTTGAAGCAGGATCGCCTGATGCTGCGTGGCATGGGCGACTTGATGCCACGTGCTGCCAACGACAGCAACCAGGGCCGTGCGCTGAACCGTCGCATGGAAATTATGTTCACACAGCGTACAACTATGTTGGCGCTGCTGAGCAAGTACAACTCGGCCAACCCACCGAAAGCGGAAATGGTTGCTGTGCAGGACGTGCCTGCACCTGCACCTGCCGCTAAAGCCCCGGCGAAAAAGGCCCCGGTCAAAAAGGCAGCTGCCAAGCCTGCCGCCAAAAAGGCCCCGGCCAAGCCAGCAGCCAAGAAGCCCGCTCCGGCCAAGGCCAAGGCTGCAACCCCGGCTGCAACCGACCAGGCGAAAAACTGATCCGCTGAACCACAAGGATAAAGCTGCATGACCCAGGCACTGGCCGATATGCGCCGTGACTACACACGGGATGGTTTGAGCGAGGCCCAGGCCCCGAGCGAGCCGTTTGCCTTGTTCCACCAGTGGTTCGGCGACGCGGTGAAAACCGAGCAGCCACCGGTGGAGGCCAATGCCATGACCCTGGCTACGGTCGACCAGGACGGTCGCCCGCACTGTCGCATCCTGTTGCTCAAGGGCCTGGATGCGCAGGGCTTTACCTTCTTCACCAATTATCAGAGTGCCAAGGGCGAACAGCTTGCGGCGCGGCCGTTTGCGGCCATGACGTTCTTCTGGCCGACGCTGGAGCGCCAGGTGCGCATCGAAGGACGGGTGGTCAAGGTCACGCCTGAAGAGTCGGACGCTTATTACCAGGTGCGCCCTCTGGGCAGTCGCCTGGGGGCGTGGGCATCGCCGCAGAGCAAGGTCATTCGTGACCGTGAGGAACTGCAGGAACTGCTCAAGGCCACCGAGCAGCGTTTCAGCGATACCCAGCCCGACTGCCCCGAGCATTGGGGCGGCTATCGTTTGCTGCCTGAGCGTATCGAGTTCTGGCAAGGCCGCGCCAGCCGCTTGCATGATCGTCTGAACTACCGCCTGCAAGGGGCCGAATGGTCCCGTGAGCGCCTGGCGCCCTGAGCTGTACCTTTCGTCGTACCACCTGAATGTTGCCCATCGCGCCGACGTCTCTATCAAGAGGCTTCGGCCGCGAGCGGCTGCGCAGCTACAATAAGCAAACCTTCATGACACGCCTTGGCACAAAAGCTGAGATACCGTTGGTCGAGTTTTCTGGTACTGGCAGTCTGTACTAAGGCTGAATGAAAGCAGTTTTCTGCCGTGCTTGCCGTGACAGGCGCCAAGCTGCAGCGTTTAATGAACCCCTGTCCTTTGGAGTTGATGCTATGCGTAAGTCCGTTTTACTGGTTGCCTGCTTTACCACCCTGTCGTTGCTGCTGGGTGGCTGCGCCTCGAGTCTGACCGGCGACTCGTATTCCCGTGATGAAGCGCGTCGTGTCCAGACCGTACGCATGGGTACCATTGAATCCCTGCGTCCGGTGAAAATCGAAGGCACCAAGACCCCAATCGGCGGCGCTGCGGGTGCAGTCATCGGCGGCGTTGGCGGCAGCGCCATCGGCGGCGGTCGTGGCAGTATCGTGACCGCAGTGATCGGTGCCGTTGCCGGCGGCTTGCTGGGTTCGGCTACCGAAGAAGGCCTGACCCGCACCCAGGGCGTGGAAATCACCGTGCGTGAAGACGACGGCAGCATGCGTGCCTACGTACAAGCCGTGCAGGAGAATGAAATCTTCCGCATTGGTGACCGTGTACGCATCATGACCGTTGACGGTACCAGCCGCGTTACTCGCTAAGCGCAGGTTGTAGAAACATAAAAACCCCAACCGGGTGACCGGTTGGGGTTTTTTGTGGGCGGTCTATCAGGTGGATCAGGCTTTCTTGCGACTCGCCAATGCCGTCACGCCATAGCCGATGGCTGCGGCCAGAATCGACCCGGTCAGAATCCCCATGCGGTCTTCACCCGCAAACTCACTGGCGCCAGGCACGAAGGCCAGGGAGCCGACAAACAGGCTCATGGTGAAGCCGATACCGCACAGGATCGCCACGCCAAATACCTGGCCCCAGTTGGCGCCCGTTGGCAGGGCAGCCAGGCCGGTCTTGATGGCCAGCCAGGTGAGGCCGAACACGCCGACGGTTTTGCCGATCAACAGGCCAGCGGCAATACCCATTGGCACGTGGTGGGTGAAGCTCTCCAGGCTCACGCCGGTCAGGGAGACACCCGCATTGGCGAACGCAAACAGCGGCAGGATGCCGTAGGCCACCCACGGATGCAGGGCGTGTTCCAGGGTCATCAGCGGCGAAGGTTCGGCATTCTTGGTCCGCAATGGGATGCAGAACGCCAAGGTCACACCGGCCAGGGTGGCATGCACGCCGCTCTTGAGAACGCACACCCACAGGATCAAGCCGACGATCATGTACGGCCCGAGCTTGATCACTCCCAATCGATTCATCGCGATCAACGCGATCAGGCAGGCCCCTGCACCGGCCAGCGAAGCGCCGGACAGGTCACTGGAATAGAACACGGCAATGACGATGATCGCACCCAGGTCGTCAATGATCGCCAAGGTCATCAGGAACAGCTTCAGCGACACCGGCACGCGTTTGCCCAGCAGGGCCAATACACCGAGGGCGAAGGCGATGTCGGTGGCCATGGGGATCGCCCAGCCGGACAGCGCAGCAGGGAAGTCCTTGTTGATTGCCCAGTAGACCAGCGCCGGCACCACCATGCCGCCGATGGCCGCTGCACCTGGCAGCACCACCTGCGAGGGCTTGGACAGCTGTCCGTCGAGCAGCTCGCGCTTGACCTCCAGGCCAATCAGCAGGAAGAACAGGGCCATCAGGCCATCGTTGATCCACAGCAACGCCGGCTTGGCGATTTTCAGTGCGCCAATCTGTGCAACGACCGGCACATCGAGAAAGGCGCTGTACAGGTGCGACAACGGTGAGTTGTTGATGATCAACGCCAGGGCGGCAGCAGCGATCAACAACAGACCGCTGGCGGCTTCCAGCTGGAAGAAACGGGTGAAAGTGCTACGCAGAGGCAAGGGGTGCTCTCCAATCAAAGTTCAATAGGTGGGTACCCTAACCCGTACCGTTAGTTGTTAAAACAAAAGTTATATTCTTATTTGTTATAAGCGGAGGGTCCGCCGACATGGTTTTCAAGGCGTGTAATTGTGTGTCCAATTGAGTCATGACTGTATCTGTGTGGAGTGTAGGAAACATCCTAAGATTGGTGCTGAAAACTCTTAGAGATCCTCATCATGAGCGACCATCGTTCCTGGGCCCGTGAGGCCATTCGCATCATTGAAGCGGACTTCCAGCGTAGCGCTGACACGCACCTGATCCCTTTGCCAGTGCCGGGTTTGCCGGGAATCGAGTTGTACTTCAAGGACGAATCCAGCCATCCCACCGGCAGCCTGAAACATCGACTGGCCCGCTCATTGTTCCTGTATGCGCTGTGCAATGGCTGGCTCAAACCGAGTGCACCGGTGATCGAAGCCTCCAGCGGCTCTACGGCCATTTCCGAGGCGTACTTTGCGCGATTGCTCGGCCTGCCGTTTATAGCGGTGATGCCGGCCACCACCTCCCAGGAAAAGATTGCGCAGATCGCCTTTTACGGAGGCAAGAGCCACCTGGTACAGGATCCGACGCAGATCTATGCCGAATCCGAACGCCTGGCGCAGGAAAGTGGTGGTCACTTCATGGACCAATTCACCTACGCCGAACGCGCGACCGACTGGCGGGCGAACAACAACATTGCCGAATCGATCTTCCAACAGATGCGCTTCGAGCAGCATCCCGAGCCCAGTTGGTTGATCTCCAGCCCCGGCACGGGCGGCACCACGGCGACGCTGGGGCGTTACGTGCGTTATCGCCAGCATCGTACGCGCGTGTTGTGCGCCGATGCCGAACGCTCGGTGTTTTTCGATTTCTACCAGAGTGGCGACGCCAGCCTGCGCCTGGATTGTGGTTCGCGTATCGAAGGCATCGGGCGTCCACGGGTCGAGGCATCGTTTCTGCCAGCGGTGATCGATGCGATGGTCAAGGTGCCGGATGCGCTATCGCTGGCGGCCATGCATTACCTGGCCGAGCGGTTGGGGCGCCGGGTGGGTGGTTCGAGCGGGACAAACCTGGTGGGCGCGCTGATGGCGGCGCAGCGGATGAAGGCGGCGGGGGAGTCGGGGTCGATCGTAGCGATCTTGTGTGATGGGGGAGAGCGGTATGCCACGACCTATTACGATCAGGCTTGGTTGGCGGCGCAGGGGTATGAACTGGACGGTTTGATCGCCGCGGTTGCTGCGAGTGTAGAGCGCGGCGAGCCGCTGCCGGATAGCATCTTGCGCGCCAATATCTGACCCAACACAAAACCAATGTGGGAGCGGGCTTGCTCGCGAATGCGGTGGTTCAGTCAAAACATCTTTAACTGACACGACGCCTTCGCGAGCAATCCCGCTCCCACATTTGGACTGCAGTGTTTGCAGTATTTACGTCAGGCCTCAATACCCAACATATCCCGCACCACCGCCTCGGCAATCCGGATCCCATCCACACCTGCCGACAGAATCCCGCCCGCGTAACCCGCACCTTCACCGGCCGGGAACAGCCCTTTCACATTCAGGCTCTGCATCGATTCGTTGCGGGTGATCCGCAGCGGCGACGAGGTACGTGTCTCGATACCGGTCAACACCGCATCGTGCAGCGAGTAGCCTTTGATCTGCTTCTCGAATGCCGGCAGCGCTTCACGGATCGCTTCGATGGCAAATTCGGGTAGCGCCAGGGCCAGGTCACCCAATGACACGCCAGGCTTGTAGGACGGCTCCACACTGCCGATGGCGGTGGATGGCTTGCCGGCGATGAAGTCCCCCACCAGTTGCGCCGGGGCTTCGTAGTTGCTGCCACCGAGGATGTAGGCGTGGGACTCCAGGCGTTCCTGCAACTCGATACCGGCCAGCGGGCCACCCGGGTAATCCACTTCCGGGGTAATGCCGACCACGATGCCGGAGTTGGCATTGCGCTCGTTACGCGAGTATTGGCTCATGCCGTTGGTGACCACGCGGTTCGGCTCGGACGTCGCTGCCACTACGGTGCCGCCCGGGCACATGCAGAAGCTGTAGACCGAACGGCCGTTCTTGGCGTGGTGCACCAGTTTGTAGTCGGCGGCACCGAGTTTCGGGTGGCCGGCGTATTTGCCCAGGCGCGCCGCGTCGATCAGCGATTGCGGGTGTTCGATACGGAAACCCACCGAGAATGGCTTGGCCTCCATGTACACGCCACGGCCGTGGAGCATGCGGAAGGTATCGCGAGCACTGTGGCCCAAGGCCAGGATCACGTGCTTGGAGAGGATCTGCTCGCCGCCATCGACCACCACGCCGTTCAACTGGCCATCTTCGATCAGCACGTCGGTGACGCGTTGTTCGAAGCGCACTTCACCGCCCAGGGCGATGATTTGCTCGCGCATGTTTTCCACTACGCCGGTCAGGCGGAAGGTACCGATATGCGGTTTGCTGACGTAGAGAATTTCTTCCGGCGCGCCCGCTTTCACAAATTCATGCAGGACTTTGCGGCCGTGGAATTTCGGGTCCTTGATCTGGCTGTACAGCTTGCCGTCGGAAAAGGTCCCGGCGCCGCCTTCACCGAACTGCACGTTGGACTCTGGGTTGAGCACGCTTTTGCGCCACAGGCCCCACGTGTCCTTGGTGCGCTGGCGTACTTCCTTGCCGCGTTCCAGGATGATCGGCTTGAAGCCCATCTGCGCCAGCAACAGGCCGGCGAAGATGCCGCAGGGACCGAAGCCCACCACGATGGGGCGCTCTGTCAGGCCTTGCGGCGCCTGGCCGACTACTTTGTAGCTGACGTCCGGTGCCGGGTTGACGTTGCGGTCATCGGCAAACTTGAGCAGCAAGGCGGCTTCGCCCTTCACGTTCAGGTCGATGGTGTAGATGAAGCACAGCTCCGACGACTTCTTGCGCGCATCGTAGCTGCGTTTGAACAGGGTGAAATCGAGCAGGTCATCACTGGCGATGCCCAGGCGCTGCACGATGGCAGGCCGCAGGTCTTCTTCGGGATGGTCGATGGGCAGCTTGAGTTCGGTGATTCGTAACATGACGGGATCCGGTAGGCGGCGGACAAAGAGGCCGGCTGTTTTGCAAACCGGCGATTATAAGCCCCAATGGCGGTTTCCCGTCATGTTAAAACAGCGCAGGGCGTAATCAGTCGTCGCGGGAGCCGCCGAACGACGCGCAGCCACGCTGCACCTGGCCGTTGACCCGCAATTCGGCGGTCATGTGTTGCAGGCTGCCGCTGACGCTGTCCACGCACCGTTGCGGGGCCACCCACAGTTCGACGTGCTGGTTGTTGGCTTCGGTCATCAGGTTGAAGCGGCCGTCGCCGATCTGTTCTTCTACATACGGTACAGCCAATGGCGGCTGGCCTTCACGTTCCAGCACCATGCCCTTGGCGGTGACATTCATTGCCCAGGCCGGCTTATGGCCGTTGGCCCGCAGGATCATGCGCTTGAAGTCCGGGTCGTTGCAGGCCGAGGTCGACCGTTCTACGCGATACAACTGCTGCAGGTCCACTGAACCCTGGGTACCGCTGGCAACGCCGGAGAACTTGCCGCGCAGGTCGGCAAACAGTGCACCTTGTTGCCCAGCCAAGGAAGCCGCTTCCTGGAGGATGTTGGTGCCGCCGGTATCGTTGACCACGTAGTTGCGTTTGTCGTCGCACGGCTGGAACAACAGCTTGCCACCGACCGCCGTGAGCTCGCCCTGCATGCGAGTCAACCCGACCAGCGATGGCTTGGCTGGCTCGTTCTCGAACATCTGGCAGGCGGCGAACAGGGGAAGCAGGGCAAACAAGGCAAGGGTACGGGCGGCACGCATAGAGGGTCTCCAGACAAGTGCCGCCACGTTACGCAGGCTGGCGATGCATCACAACCCCGCCGGCCAGCTTCAGGCAATTCTTACGGGTGCCAGATTCAGTCAACGATAAACGTCTGACCGGTCTGCAAGCCTTCGACGCTTTTGGCGTAGGCCAGCGCTACATCGGCGCCAGGCGCGGGTTTGTAGCCACGGAAATACGGCGCGTAACTGCCCATCGCTTCCACCAGGACCGTAGGGCTTACGGAGTTGACACGTAGGCCGCGTGGCAATTCGATCGCCGCGGCTTTGACGAATGCGTCGAGGGCGCCATTGACCAGTGCGGCCGAAGCGCCGGTACGGATCGGGTCTCGGTTGAGAATGCCGCTGGTGAAGGTGAAAGAGGCGCCGTCATTGGCGTACTCACGGCCAATCAACAGCAGGTTGACCTGGCCCATCAGCTTGTCGCGCAGGCCCAGTTCAAAGTCACTTTCGCTCATGTCACCGAGCGCCACGAAGTTCACGCTGCCCGCCGCACAGACCAGGGCGTCGAACTTGCCGGTCTGCTCGAACAGCTTGCGGATCGAGGCGCTGTCGCTGATATCCACCTGGAAATCGCCGCTGTTGCGGCCGATGCTGATCACATCGTGACGCTGAGCCAGTTCTGCCTTGACTGCTGAGCCGACAGTACCGCTGGCGCCAATCAATAGGATTTTCATGGTGCTGTTCCTCCAGGGGATAAGTGAAGGTTCAGTCTAGTGTGGCTTTTTGAACGGATAAACGTGCTAATAGGCAACCTTTGGTTTTCAAATGGAAACAATCCATGAGCGAGATGGATGACCTTGCAGCCTTCGCGGTGCTGATCGAAGCCGGCAGTTTTACCGTGGCGGCTGAACAACTGGGCTGCAGCAAAGGCCAATTGTCCAAGCGTATCAGCCAACTGGAAGCGCAGTTTTCCGTGGTGCTGCTGCACCGCACTACCCGCAAGCTCAGCCTCACCGCCGCCGGTGCGGCGTTGCTGCCCCAGGCCCAGGCGTTAGTGGTGCAAGTGGATCGCGCTCGTCAGGCATTGGCGCGGCTCAAGGACGATCTGGCCGGTCCCGTGCGTATGACGGTTCCGGTGTCGTTGGGCGAAACATTCTTCGATGGCTTGCTGCTGGAGTTTTCCAAGCAGTACCCGCAGGTGCAGATCGAACTGGAGCTGAACAACAGCTACCGGGACCTGGCGCGAGATGGGTTTGATCTTGGGGTGCGTTCAGGCGCGATTGAAAACGAGCGTCTGGTCGCCAAGCCTCTATTGGCTTGGCATGAGATGACCTGTGCCAGCCCGGCTTACCTTGAACAACACGGCGAACCACAGACCCCTGCCGACCTGGCGGCCCACACCTGCCTGCTCAACAGCCACTACAGCGGCCGCGAAGAGTGGCTGTACCACCAGCAGCATGAACTGTTGCGGGTTCGGGTCAGCGGCACCTTTGCGTCCAACCACTACAACCTGTTGAAAAAGGCCGCGCTGGTGGGCGCAGGTATTGCCCGCCTGCCGTCCTACGTACTGCCTGCGGAATTGGCTGACGGTCGCTTGCGCTGGCTCCTGCGCGATTATCAGACGCGGAGCATGCCGATGTACCTGGTTCATCCCTACCAGGGCGGCCTGCCGCGTCGAACCCAAGTGTTGGCCGATTACTTGGTGGATTGGTTCAAGCGCAGCGGCGAAGCCCTCGACCGGCTTTAGC
The DNA here is from genome assembly GCF_002255865.1 of Pseudomonas sp. PGPPP1. Lineage (NCBI taxonomy): Bacteria > Pseudomonadati > Pseudomonadota > Gammaproteobacteria > Pseudomonadales > Pseudomonadaceae > Pseudomonas > Pseudomonas sp. PGPPP1. The sequence continues at coordinate 69,832 of NZ_NKIG01000009.1, forward strand.
GGTAGCGGCGGGCGATCAGATGATCGATGGACAGGCACCCAGGCCCCTTGGCTACCAACAGCAGCAACAACGCAATCCAGGTGCCGTGGGTAGGGTAGGCGTCGGGGTAGACAAATAGTTGAATCACCAGCGTCATGCCAACCAGCGCCAGGGCCGAGAAGCGTGTCGCGAACCCCACCAGGATCAGCACTGGGAAGAAATGCTCGGCAAACGCCGCCATATGCGCTGCCACCTCCGGCGACAGCAGCGGTACATGGTATTCGCTGCGAAACAGCGGCAGGGTCGAGGCGGCGAGTCGCGGTTCGCCCAACTGGAACGTGCCGCCGATCAGGTCGATGGCAAAGCCTTCGACTTTGGTTTGCCCGGACTTCCAGAACACGGCGGCGATGGAGAAGCGCGCGACAAAGGCGATGAGGCTGTAGGGAATTTGTTCGAAAAGCTGGATGACCCGTTTCACCAGGCACGGTGCGGAAGTCTTCATGTCGATACCTTTTGTTCTAAGTGCAAATGGGTAATGGCATTGCGGCTGATCAACAGCGTGAGGCATTGGTGCAGATCGAATTCGGGGGAAGCCCCCAGGGCTTGTTCAATGGCTTTCTCCAATGGCGTGCCGTGGGCCAGGCAGTTGATAAACACTACTGAGCCCTGGTCGATGGCGAACACCTTGACCTCAAGGCCTGCGCGCAACACCAACGCACCCTGGGCATGCCAAGGGTTGAGGGTGGCAACGCCGGCTTCGGTCTGATGCGCCGCCCACACGGCGACAACGGCGTATGCCGAATCGAGGGTAGACAGCGAAGGGTGCAATTGCAGGCGTAACCCGCCCACGTCGTCCTGACCTTGCAGGGCCTGGAGCACAGCCTGCTGGTCCAGCGGCGTGCAGTCGGCCGCGTGATAGGCGCAGACCCGCAAGCGTTCCAGCCGCGCGATGTCCGCCAGGTAAGGCACGCTGGCCGCGGGCTCGAAACCCTGGATGAACTGGGCAAACGTGCTGCCGTACTGACTGATCAGCGGGCTGGTGGGCGGGTGCGCCTGAACGAAAATGCTGGCCATGGCGCGGAAAAACTCATCGCCCACCAGCTGCAAGGTCACGGGGTACGCAGTCACCAATGCATTGATCAATGAGCTATGCACGTTGTTGCGATAGACCGCAAAGCGGCTTTGCGGGTCGGCACCATTGCTGCTGAACAGACCGTCGGGGCAGGACAGTTCGGGGTCCAACAGGGCCTTGGCAAAGGCGTCGTGCAAGCTCATGGGCTCACCTGCGAAAGATGCCATTCGGCGTGTTGGGCTTCGGCCAGCAGCACGTTGAATGCAGGCACTTGGTTGTCGCGTTCGATCAATGTCGCCATCGGGCCGACACGCTCCAGTACCCTTTCGTACAACTGCCACACGGCGTTATCGATAGGTGCACCGTGGTCATCGATCAACAGGCGGTCACCGAGGCTGTCAGTGTCTTCGGCAAAACCTGCCAGATGAATCTCACCCACTGCGTGCAACGGCAGAGCATCGACGTAGGACTGCGGATCGCGCTGGTGGTTGATGCAGGACACGTAGACGTTGTTCACATCCAGCAGCAAGCCACAGCCTGTGCGACGGATGATCTCGCTGATGAAGTCCGTCTCGTCCAGGGTAGAGCGCTGGAATTGCAGGTAGGTCGATGGGTTCTCCAGCAGCATCGGCCGCTTGAGGGCGCTCTGCACTTGGTCAACGTGTTCGCACACCCGTTGCAGGGTAGTGCTGTCGTAGGCCAGGGGCAGCAGGTCATTGAGGAACACCGGGCCGTGGCTCGACCAGGCCAGGTGTTCGGAAAAAGAGTGGGGTTGATAGCGTTCGATCAGCGTTGCCAGGCGTGCTAGGTGTGCACGACACAACGGGCCTTCGCCGCCGATGGACAGGCCCACGCCGTGCAACGACAGGGGGTACTGTTCGCGGATCAACCCCAGGTAGTGATGAAACGGTCCGCCGGCAACCATGTAGTTTTCGGCGTGCACTTCAAAAAAACCGATGTCGGGCGAAGTGTCGAGCACTTCGATAAAGTGCTCGGGCTTGAGCCCCAGCCCGGCCCGACGCGGTAGGGCGGGCGCCTGAGCCTGGGAGACAGCGTGCAGGGATGAAAGGGTCATCATCAGTACTCAGGCGTGACTAGCAATCAGGACTTGGCGGTGAAGGCTGCTTCCTGGCCGAAACCGGTCGGCGAGGTGGAGCTTGGGGTTTTGGCGCAGGTGCCGGCCGGAACCAGTTTCCAGGCGTTGGCCTGGTCTTTGACTTTCGAGGTGCCAGCGCAGGAAGTACCGGCGCCCGCAGCGCAATCGTTCTTGCCTGCTTCAGCGACGCCGAAGCACTTTTGCATGTCATCGGCCGCGTGAGCGGTGGTGGCCAGGGTGGACAGGCTCAGGGCAGAACCCAGGGCCAGGATGAGGGAGGCGGCGGACAGTTTGGTAGTCATGGTGTATCTCCAGCAGTGGGTTGAGTTCGCGGGCTTGAGTGCCTGCTTGTACCACTAGAGACGACGGGAAGGAATCTGTTACAAGCCTGTCGAAAATAATTTCAGGCTTCGCAAAATCTAACGATCACACAAGGCAAATGTGGGAGCTGGCTTGCCTGCGATAGCATCAACTCGGTGTGTCAGTCACACCGCGGTGATCCTATCGCAGGCAAGCCAGCTCCCACACAAGCCAGCTCTCACATGTTTTGAGTTAACCGCCTAGGTACGCCTCACGCACCTTCGGATCGGTCAGCAATTGCTCACCCGTGCCCTGCATCACCACCCGGCCGTTTTCCAACACATAGGCGCGGTCGGCGATTTTCAGTGCCTGGTTGGCGTTCTGTTCCACCAGGAACACCGTTACACCGTCCTTGCGCAGCTGTTCGATGATGTCGAAGATCTGCTGGATGATGATCGGGGCCAGGCCAAGAGACGGTTCGTCGAGCAGTAACAACTTGGGCTTGCTCATCAGTGCCCGGCCAATGGCGAGCATTTGCTGCTCGCCACCGGACATGGTGCCGCCGCGCTGGCTGAAGCGTTCCTTGAGCCGAGGGAACAGGTGCAGCACCTTGTCCATCTGCTCCTGGTAATCGCCTTTGTCGGTGAAGAACCCGCCCATCGCCAGGTTCTCTTCCACGGTCAGCCGCGAGAACACGCGACGGCCTTCCGGCACCACGGCAATGCTCTTGCGCATGATGTGCGACGACTGTTGCCCAACCAGCTCTTCACCCATGTAGCGGATGCTGCCGCTGTGAGCCTGCGGTGAACCGCACAGGGTCATCAGCAAGGTCGATTTACCCGCACCGTTGGCGCCGATCAGCGTGACGATTTCACCCTGGCGCACTTCCACGTTGACGCTGTGCAGGGCCTGGATCTTGCCGTAGAAAGTGGAAACGTTTTCGAATTGCAGCATTTTACGCTTCCCCCAAATAGGCTTTGATCACTTCAGGATTGTCGCGGATCTGCTCCGGCGTTCCGTTGGCCAGCGGCGTGCCCTGGTTGATCACCACGATGTGGTCGGAAATGCTCATGACCAGTTTCATGTCGTGCTCGATCAACAGCACCGTGGCGTTGTTTTCCTCACGCAGCACGCTGATCAGCGCCTTGAGGTCTTCGGTTTCCTTAGGGTTCAGGCCGGCAGCCGGTTCGTCGAGCATCAGGATCCGCGGGCGGGTCATCATGCAGCGGGCGATTTCCAGGCGACGTTGCTGACCGTAGGCCAGGGTGCCAGCAGGGCGGTTGGCGAATTCGGTCAGGTTGACCTTGTCCAGCCAGTACGCAGCGTACTCCATGGCCTCGCGTTCGCTTTTGCGGAACGACGGCGTCTTGAACAGGCCTGCAAAGAAGTTGGTGTTCAGGTGACGGTGCTGGGCGATCAGCAGGTTCTCGACCGCCGTCATGTCTTTGAACAACCGCACGTTCTGGAAGGTCCGCACCACGCCCTTGCGGGCGATCTCGTGGCCGGCCAGGCCCTGGATCGGTTGGCCGTCCAGCAGGATGCTGCCGCCGCTCGGCTTGTAGAAACCGGTGAGGCAGTTGAACACCGTGGTCTTGCCGGCGCCGTTGGGGCCGATCAATGCAACTACTTGTTTCTCTTTCACGGTAAGGGCCACGCCATTGACCGCGAGCAAACCGCCGAAGCGCATGCTCAAGTTTTCGACTTTCAGGATCTCGCGGCTCATTTGCGCAGCTCCATGTGTGGACGTTGCATGGGCAGCAGGCCTTGAGGGCGCCAGATCATCATCAGCACCATCATGGCGCCGAACATCAACATGCGGTATTCGCTGAACTCACGCATCATTTCCGGCAGCAGGATCATCACGATCGCCGCCAGGATCACGCCCAACTGCGAGCCCATGCCACCCAGTACCACGATGGCGAGGATGATCGCCGACTCGATAAAGGTGAACGACTCCGGGGTGACCAAGCCTTGGCGAGCGGCGAAGAAGCTGCCGGCGAAACCGGCGAACGCAGCACCCAGGGTGAACGCGGAGAGCTTGATGATGGTCGGGTTCAGGCCCAGGGCCCGGCACGCGATCTCGTCTTCGCGCAGCGCTTCCCACGCGCGGCCAATCGGCATGCGCAGCAGGCGGTTGATCACGAACAAGGCGGCCAATGCCAGCAACAGCGCCACCAGGTACAGGAACACCACTTTACTGACCGGGTTGTAGTCGATCCCGAAGTATTCGTGGAAGGTCTGCATGCCTTCTGCGGCGGTGCGGTCGAAGGACAGCCCGAAGAAGGTCGGCTTGGGAATGCTGCTGATGCCGTTGGGGCCACCGGTGATATCGGTCAGGTTACGCAGGAACAGACGGATGATTTCACCGAAGCCCAGGGTCACGATGGCCAGGTAGTCACCGCGCAAACGCAACACCGGGAAACCCAGCAGGAAGCCGAACGTAGCGGCTGCCATGCCCGCCAACGGCAAGCAGATCCAGAAGCTCCAGCCCAGGTAGTGCGACAGCAGTGCGTAGGTGTACGCGCCCACGGCGTAGAAGCCCACATAACCCAGGTCGAGCAGACCGGCCAGGCCCACCACGATGTTCAGGCCCAGGCCCAGCAACACGTAGATCAGGATCAGGGTGGCGATGTCGACGGCGCCGCGCGAACCAAAGAATGGCCAGACCAACGCGGCCACGATCAAGCCGATGATGATGTAGCGCTGGGTGCGCGGCAGGGTCAGGAATTGGCTGACCTTGGGCGATACCAACGGGCCACGGTTGCTCTTGAGCAAGGCACTGAACTGATCGCTGAACAACACGCGCAGGAACATCAGCACCGAACACAGGGCGATGACGGTCAGGGTCACGGGACCCGTGCCGTGCACTTCCAGGTTGATGCCGACAATGCTCAGCTTGAGGCCGAGTACCGGAAAGGCCACGGCCCATACCAGCAAGGCGCTGAAAAACGCCGATTTAAGATATCTGCTCATACTTTCTCAACCTCCGGACGGCCCAGGATGCCGGTCGGACGGAACAACAGCACCAGAACCAAGAGACCGAACGCTACGACGTCCTTGTATTGGTCGCCGAAGATATCGGCGCCGAACGCTTCGGCCACACCCAGCACCAAGCCACCGAGCATCGCGCCCGGAATACTGCCGATGCCGCCCAGGACCGCCGCGGTAAAGGCCTTGAGGCCTACCAGGAAACCGGCGTTGGGGTTGATCACGCCGTACTGCATGCTCAGCAGCACCGCCGCGACGGCAGCCAGTGCGGCACCGATCACGAAGGTCAGGGCGATGATGTTGTTGGTGTTGATGCCCAGCAGGTTGGCCATCTTGATGTCTTCGGCGCAAGCCCGGCAGGCACGCCCCAGACGAGAGCGGGAGATGAACAGGGTCAGGCCCAGCATGGCCACCAGGGTGACGACGAAGACCAGGACCTGCATGTACGAAATCAGCACTTCTTGTGCGCCACCCGGGCCGAAGGAGAAGCTCCCCGGAATCAGGTTGGGAATGGACTTGTCCTTGGAGTCCTGGGACAGCAATACGGTGTTCTGCAGGAAAATCGACATGCCGATGGCGGAAATCAGCGGGATCAAACGGTTGCTGCCACGCAAGGGACGGTAGGCAACGCGCTCGATACTGTAGCCATAGGCACTGGTCACGATGATCGACGCAAGGAACGCAGCGGTCATCAACAGCGGCAGGGAGTGGATCCCCATCATGGCCAGCCCGGCAAGGGCGATGAAGGCCACGTAGGAACCAATCATGTACACCTCGCCATGGGCGAAGTTGATCATTCCAATGATGCCGTAAACCATTGTGTAGCCAATGGCTATCAAGGCATAGGTGCTGCCAACGGTCATGCCGTTAACCAGCGTTTGGAAAAAATGATAGATCTCAGGCATTACAGCGCTCCTAAAAACCCGATACGCATTTCACTGGTGGAGTCATGTTCCGGCCCCGTGCTGTGTTCTGTGAGCACATTTGCACAAAGCGTTTGCCAGCGAACCGCTGGTGACGGTTTTAAGATTTTCAGGTGAGCCAGCGCCCGGATCGCGGGTGTCAGGCCCATAAACCTCGTAAAACAAAGCCCACTGCTCTCACAGTGGGCTTGTTGGACCAGTAACGCCTGGCTTACTGAGGGGAAACTTCGGTTTTAGGTTTGCCGAAGTGCCATTCGTAGACCACGAATTTGAAGTCCTTCAGGTCGCCCTTGGCATCGAAGCTCAGGTCGCCAGTAGGGGTCTTGAAAGTGCCTGCGTGGATGGCTGCAGCCACTTTGGCGGTGTCTTCGCTCTTCGCGGCAGCGATACCGCCGGCGATGACTTCAACTGCCGAGTAGGCTGGGAACACGAATGGGCCGCTTGGGTCTTTTTTGTCAGCGACGAGCGCGTCGACGATGGCTTTGTTCGCTGGGTCGGCGTCGAAGGATTTCGGCAGGGTAACCAGCAGGCCTTCGGAAGCGCCCTGGGCGATTTGCGAGATGGAGTCGTTGCCGACGCCTTCTGGGCCCATGAACTTGGCGTTCACGCCTTTTTCCTTGGCTTGGCGCAGGATCAAGCCCAGCTCAGGGTGGTAGCCGCCGTAGTAGACGAAGTCGACGTTGGCTTGCTTGAGCTTTTGAATCAGCGAGCCGAAGTCTTTGTCGCCAGCGTTGATGCCTTCGAAGAGGGCAACTTTCACGCCTTTTTTCTCGAGGGTCTGTTTAACGGCGGTGGCGATACCTTCACCGTACTGCTGCTTGTCGTGAATAACGGCAACGACTTTTGGCTTCACGTGGTCGGCGATGTAGTTACCCGCTGCAGGGCCTTGGGCGCTGTCCAGGCCGATGGTGCGGAACACCAGTTTGTAGCCACGGGAAGTGATTTCCGGGCTGGTAGCAGCCGGGGTAATCATGATGACGCCTTCGTCTTCATAAATGTCGGACGCTGGCTGAGTGGAGCTGGAGCAAAGGTGACCGACCACGAACTTGACGCCGTCGTTGACCACTTTGTTGGCTACGGCAACGGCTTGTTTAGGATCGCAAGCGTCGTCGTATTCCTTGGCTTCGAGCAGTTTGCCGTCGACGCCGCCCTTGGCGTTGATGTCGGCAATGGCTTGCTTGGCACCCATGAATTGCATGTCACCGTATTGCGTCACCGGACCGGTTTTAGGACCAGCAATACCGATCTTGATGGTGTCGGCTGCGAACGAATGGCCGGCAACCCCAGCCAGGACCATAGTGGCAAACAGTTTGGAAATCTGCTTAGTAGCCTTATTCATAGTGCTCCACTCTTACTGTTGTATTTTTTATAGTTCTAGCGGCCTTGTGAGCTGCAGAACCGGATCGGATATCTCGGATATCCCCCCGGCAGTGCCCTGGCAACTGTACCGGTACAGTGTAGAGCGCCGGTTGATCGCTTGAAAAGCTGGCTGCTGGGGGCAAAACCCGGGTGTGTCGCTTAAATGAAAGAAAAAGACAGAATTGCGGCGGGTTGATGCCAGAGTCTCGGGCAATCCTTGGCTTTTCTGACACTTTCTATCGGTGCTTCATTTGCAACTGGGTTTTTCTGCACGAGTGACGACGTTATGATTGCGCCGTTTTTTACTCAGGTGAATTCCCATGACGCAAGAACCTAGCACCCTCTATGCCAAGCTGCTCGGTGAAACCGCCGAAATATCCTGGAAGGAGCTTGAGCCGTTCTTTGCCAAGGGTGCCCTATTGTGGGTCGACACCGGGCTGGATTTGATCGAAGCCGCCGAGGGAATGGCCGAAGACAACCGCGATAAAGTCGCTGCCTGGCTGGCCGCGGGCAGCCTTGGCGAAGTGTCTGCGACGCGGGCATTGGACCTGGTAGAGCGTGATCCCAGCCTGTGGGCGGTGGTGGTTTCGCCGTGGATTCTGATCCAGGAAAGGGCATCGCAAGAATAGTTAGCACTAAAAAGGTGCGCGTTTTTCGCGGCAACAAGTGTGTAGCGGAGTAACCGCTGGAGCCGTGATGGCATCTTGCCGTAGAGAAAGGTCACAGCCGAGGGTGACGTGCGCGTAATGGGAACAGTTCTCTCGCCGCCAAAAGCCCAGGGGAATTGTTTCTCGGTGTGAATAAGGGCGGTTGGCCATCAGAAATATCTGACGGAAGCGGTGAATTATCGGTGGATTCCGGTAAAGTTCGTGGCTTGTTCCATGGAGCTAGTCATGCCGTCAGCGCTGCCCCCCTTAGAGAAAACGTCGCACCAGTTGCTCTACCTTATTTACGGTAACCAGGATGTTTACCGGCGCGAGGCCAAATTCAGTATTCTCACCGCCTTGTCACAGCTCAAGCCAGGCGAGTCGTTGTGCATCCGGGTCATGACTGACCGTGCGCAGGATTACATCGGCTGGCCGGTTGAAACCATCGAGCTGGATGAGCAAACCCTGGCCCTGTGGCAGGGCGAGAATGGCTATACCCACCGCCGCAAGGCCTGTGCAATCGCCCGTGGCCTGACGCTGGCGGACAAGACCCTGTTCGTCGATACCGACACGCTGTTCCTCAAGTCGCCCCACCGTGTGTTCGAACTGATCGAGCCCGGCAAGTATGTAATGGACGAGTTCGAGTACGACTGGAGCTATGTTTGCAAACGCCCGGACTACCTCAAGTTGGGCCGCCACCTGCATCAACATGGAATCTCTGCCAGTAATAGCTTCAAGCTCTATAACAGTGGCCTGTGCGGCGTGCGCGCCAGTGATACGCCATTGCTTGAAGCGTCGATCCAGTTGATTGATGAGTGGACCCAGGATTCGTTCGATATCCACACCATCGAGCAAGTCGCGATTTCCTTTGCAATGCGTGGCAAAACGGTGCGCGAGGCCAGGAAGTTCGTTCACCATTACTACTCCGACAAGCGCTTTTTCCACGCCATGCAAGCGCATTTCTTCGATTTGCACGGTGAGACGTTCGACCCGACGCTGGTCGCGCGATGCCTGGACGTACCGCGCGTCAAGCCGGTGCCGTCCCCTTGGCAGCGACTGCGTATCAAATGGAAACTGCGCAATCAGCGCAAGCACATGAAAAGGGTGGGTCGCGACCTGCTGTATGGCAGTTCGGCGCCAGAGCATCCGTACTACGACGTGTGCCGGCATGGCTGGTGGGAGTCGGCGTCGCGCGAAATTCGCGGGTGGGATGAAGCTGAACAAAAGAAATTCTTCGGCCCGAATGACACCCACTGGCCGAAGCAGTTGCCCCGGCCTTCAAAGTCCGCAGACGAGCAAAAGATCCTGGTTTTCCTGCGTCAGCAGCGGGCTCGCTGATAGGGCGACGGCGCCGAGCGGCGCCGTCGCAGGTTCTCAGGCGGTCTTGCCGGTGTGGTTATTCAAGGAAATGACCTTGGTCTTGCCGATCCGGTGACGGTAGATCTCACGCAGGTACTTGATCGCCTTCTTCACGCAATCCCGCGACAGGCGAATGTCATTGATCGACACGAACTTCTCTTTGTCGTTGATCAACTCGCGGTACTTCTTCTCGTACATCGGCTTGATCGCGTACCAGTTGGTGTCGAGGATCTTCGCCGGGTTCTCAAACTCGTTGAGCAGCTCATCGATACGGTCTTCGTCGAAGTCCTCATGGATGATGAAGTCCAGGATCGAGTTGTCCAGTGTGTCGTCGAAACGGTACGGGTTGCGGGCAAAGCAGCGCTTGATAAACGCCACGATCAGCGTGAGGAAGTCGTCCGACAGGCACGGGCTTTTGGCGATCAGGGTGGTCAGCGACAGGTTGGCCGACGCGCCGATGACCAGGGCGTAACGTTTGAGCGTGGTGTTGGGGAACAGGCTGTTGAGGTGGGTCTTGAGTCGATTCAAGTCCATGTAGGACAGCTTGTAGTCCTTGGGCAGCGAGACAATCGACACCACCGACGAGCAGTTCTTGAAGAAGTGCAGGTCGTGCAGCGCCGCCGCGTCATAACCAGAGTTCTTGTATTGCTCCAGCGACGCCTTGTAGCGCTTGGACTCAATCGGCAACAGGCTGATGCCCTCGATGGCCTGGGTGACTTTGTTGAAGTGCGGCAAGTCGATGGAGCGGAAGAACAGGTCATCAATGTTCAAGCGCTGCGGTTCTTTTTCGAACACCTTGAACTTGTCGCCCGTCGGCACCGGGGTTTCCGGGACGACAGACTCGGCGTAGGCAATCGCCACTGGGCCGGCCAGGCTCATGAACAGGTCGTTGGCATCCAGGCGAATGGTTTCGCCGATGTCGATACCGGCGCGACGGAAGTAGTTCTGGTCGTAGTCGGTGGTCACCGCCTGGGCGGTGAGGATGTTGAAGATCTGCTGGGAGATGTACTGGTTGGCGTGTTTTTCCATGGCATTGACATCAATGTTCTGGATGTTGCCATCGTCGCTTTCTTCGGCGTAACGCATGATGTCGTTGGAGATCAGCATCATCGCGTTCCACGGCCGGATACGGCCTTTTACGCTGGCTTCGCTGCTGTCTTCATTGGCGAAGTTGTACGAGAAATCCCATTCTTCCGACAGGTACTTGCACAGCAAACGACCGGCGTTGATGTGCAGTGCCTCTGACATTTCGCTGCGGTGATCGGAAATGTTCGGCAGCACGCAGATGCCGCTGGTGAAGATCGGCTCGAACACAAAGGCGTGGCCGCTCTTGCTGTCATGCTCGTCGGCAGGCTTGGTGTCGAACGTCTTGTTCATGTACGAGTGTTGCTGGGCCAGGCCGAACTCCGAGGCCATGCCCGAACCGGTGCCGCCGCCGGCACTGAAGATCGAAAAATACAGGCGCGACTGGTTGGCCTTGATGCCGCATGAGTCGATCAGGTACGAGTGGATCATCTTCCAGTCGGGGCTGGAAAAACGCTGGGTGTCTTTGTTGAGGATGATCTTGGCCAGGTACTGGCCGAGGATCGGCGCGTTACCGGCACCACCGGCATGGACTTCCGACAGGTCCATGATTTTCATCTTGCTGTAATCACGCAGGAACCCGCTTTTTTCGCCCTTGCGCGAAAAGCGGATACGCCCGGCGATGTCTTTGTCCAGATCGCCCAGCATCACCAACGGTTCGACCAGGAACACCGGCTTGCTGGCTTTGCCGCTGCCCAGGCGCAGGTTATTGCGGATCCACTGGGCGGGGCTGTAGCCCTTGTCCAACGACTTGTCTTCAGTGCTGAACTCGTTGAGGTAGAACTTGCGCGCGTTGTACACCAGTTCGGCGACGTCCAGCGCAATGTTCGAACCGCAGCGGCCCAGGCCGATCAGGCACACCGATGGAAATTCCTGGTCGTTGCGCGGCTCACCCTCGGCTTCCAGGTAGGGCGGGCGCGGGAACACCATGTCGCGCAGGCCGTCGAGGTTGTCGAGGATGCGGTCGGTATTGGTTTCGGTGAAGTACAGGTATTGCTGTGTGGCCAGCGGGCGCGTGTTGCTCAATGACTTTGAACCTGAGGGTTTTTCCGCAGGAGCTGGGAGCAACACGTCGGATACCACGGTGGCAGAGTTATTTTTAGAAGTCATTGTGCGCCATGTGCCTGGGCGGATGGCTGAAAGTAATCAAAGGGCCATCACGGAATGGGAGTTCGCGACTTTTACAGTGCGTCCTTGTCCGGATCGATTGGGTTTGACCCTGGTGATTCCCAGGAAAACGTGGCCGGACTCTGATGAATCGGCCGTTCGTCGGCGTTCTTTAGGCAAATGATGGCGAAATGCCAAAGATTCGGCGTCAGCGAATTGGCCTGACGATAGAGGTGGACCCAGGACGGTTGGGGGAGGGCTCTTTCGGCGGGGAGTTGTCCTTGCTGCCCACCGTGCTGAACGGGTAGAGCGGGTTGCGCATGTCGATGCCCTGGATCACGCCGATGATGTCACTGGCCGGTACGGCCGGGCTCAACAGGTAGCCCTGGACGAAGTCGCAGCCGTGTTTGAGCAGCAGTTCGAATTGGGCTTGAGTTTCCACGCCTTCGGTCACCACCTGCAAGTGCAGGGTGTGGGCCATGCCGATGATCGCCTGGACGATCTCGATATCGGCGGTGGACTTGGGGATGTCCTGGATAAACGAGCGGTCGATCTTCAAGGTGTTGAGGGGCAGGCGCTTGAGGTAGGCGAGGGACGAGTAGCCGGTACCGAAGTCGTCGATGGCCAGGGATACACCCAGCGCCCGAATCTGCCGCAGCAACGCCAGCGTACTGCTGATGTTGCCCATCAGCGCATTTTCGGTGACTTCCAGTTCCAGGCGGTTGGCGCCGATTGCACTGAACCTCAGGGCGTCTTCGATTTCATCCGCCAGTTCGTCACGGGCCAGGTTCAGCGCCGAGCAGTTCACGGCCATGGTCAGTTCGGTGTAGCCCCGGTCCGACAGCAAGCTCAAGTCATGACAGGCCTGGCGCAATACCCAATGGTCCAGCTCGGCGATCAGCCCGTTGTTTTCGGCGATGCTGATAAATCGATCCGGGGCCAGCAGCCCGTGCTGCGGGTGTTGCCAGCGCACTAACGCTTCCAGGCGGGTGACCTTGCCCAGTTTCATGTCGAAGATCGGTTGGTAGAACAGCACCAATTGGTGACGCGTGCGCAAGGCTGCGCGCAGTTCTTCTTCGAGTTGCAGTTCAAGAAACGCGCGGGTTTTCAGGTTGGAACTGAAGAACGTCAGGCTGTTACGCCCGGTTTCCTTGGATTGGTACAGCGCCAGGTCGGCGGTTTTCAGCAGTTCTTCGCAGGTCAGGCCATCGTCGGGAAACAGGCTGATACCGATACTGGTGGTCATCACCATGCGCCGGCCAGCCAGCTCGATGGGTTCTTTCATCTTTTGCATGATGCGCTGGGCCAGGTGCCGCGCTTCGTCACGGTGATGGACGCTGATGAGGATACAGAACTCATCGCCGCCAAACCGCGCGACCACGTCTTCGTGGCTGCGCACCGAGCCTTTGATATGCCCGGCCAGCACGGTGAGCAACTGGTCGCCGGCATCGTGTCCGAGGCTGTCATTGATGCGTTTGAAGTGATCGATGTCGAGAAATATCACCGCCATCATGCCGTGTGATGTGGTTTTTTCGGCGACTTTCTCTGCAAAGATCTGGTTGAAACCCCGACGGTTGAGCAGGCTGGTCAGTGCGTCGTAATGGGCCACTTGTTGCAGGGAGGCACGGGCCTGGTCCAATTCGCTGAGCAGGGCGTTGACCCGGCGCAGGTCGCGTTCCTTGTGTTGCAACTTTTTGTCGGCCAGCGCGGCGCTGATGCTGCTGCCGATCACCAGCAACGTGATGACCGCCACGGACAAGCCCAGTTGGATCGGATTGTTGTCCAGCGGCAACGACAAGTCGGCTTCATTGGGCACCATCAGGCGCATCGCCGCCATGCCGGTGAAATGCATGCTCAGGATGCCAGCGCCCAACACCAGGCTGGCAGCGTATTTGAGTAATTGATGGAACACGCCGGCGCCATTGCGCAAGTAGCTCGACAGCAGCAACGCCGCCAGGCTGGCACCAATGGCGATGCCGATGGAGGCCAGGAACAGCTCCGTCTCAAAATACACCTGGGCCTGGGAGCGCATGGCCGACATGCCAACGTAGTGCATCAGGGCAATACCGATGCCCATCCACACCGAAGCCAGCAAATACTGATGAAAGCGCAGGTGCGTATGACTGAGGGTTTGCATGGCAAACAACGACGCCACCAGCGCAATCAACAGCGAGGCGAATGTCATGAGCAATTCGTAGTGAATGGCAATCGGCGCCTGAAAGGCCAGCATGCTGATGAAGTGAGTGGACCAGATTCCGCCGGCCAGGCAGCCGGCACCCAGCCAACGCCAGTGGCGTCTTGCGGTGGGGTCCTCGACATGGCCGACGCGTTCGGCCATGTCGAGCGTGCCGAAACCTGCCGCGCAAGCGACCAGATAGGCCAGCAGCACCAGAAAGGGGTTATGACTGCAATTGAGTAATAAGTGCCCGCTTTCTGGAAGGTCAGTGAAAAAATGCAGACCCAGCCATTCCATAGCATGCCCCGTCATAGAGTCATTACGTCACTGCCTACGGCGATGACCTATGGAGTCGAGTATAGAAGTCTGGTGGGATTCGCCACGGGTAATGGCACTTTGCTCTCAACGATTTTGGCATGCCATCCATAGCGTTTGATGCTAAGCGCTGATGGGCAACTCCAGTTCAAACGGCGCTTCCAGGGGCGGCAGGCCGAAAGCGGCGCGGGCGGCATCGCAGTCGACGTTCTGTACGCCTTCATGCCAGGACGCTTCAAACTCTCGGCAGGGGCTGGATCGTTGTTCATAAATCGAGCAACTCGTGGCCTTGCCCACTTCACCCTCAAGGCTGCAGCAGCGTGCGGGTTTCTGGTCGGTGCCGATCATCGCTACGCGCGTCGGATTGATCTGTACGACCAGGTCATCGGGCACCGTTCCGCCGGATGAGGTGCACTCTCCCCAGAAGAAAGACACGCGAAAGTATGAACAGCAGGCACCGCAACTCAGACACGGACTGGCTTCGGACATGGGCGTCATCGATAAGAAAAGTAAGAAGGGGGGACTACGGGAAGGCTCGCCATTCTATCCGTGCCATAGCCATTGGGAAGGGGGTGGCACACATATATTTTTGTAGGGAAAGTCCCGTAATGTCGGGTGAAATCATGCCCTATCAGCTTTACGAATCATTACAGACAACCGACGCCCGCCTGACTATGTTGCAGGTACCGGGCAGGATGCATCGGGCATCGCAGCTCTCATAACAATAAAAGAGACGGACCCATGCAGAACTCGACCCAAGCGGCGAATGCCTGGCGCATTCTGTTCCTGCTGTTCCTCGCCAACCTGTTCAACTTTTTCGACCGCACCATTCCCGCGATCATCATCGAGCCGATCCGCATGGAATGGCACTTGAGCGACTTCCAGCTCGGCATCATCGGCACCGCCTTCACCATCGTCTATGCCATTGCCGGCCTGCCGCTCGGGCGCATGGCCGACACCGGCTCGCGCAGCAAACTGATGGGCTGGGGCTTGTTCGCCTGGAGCGGGCTGACGGCGGTCAACGGCATGGTCGGTAGTTTCTGGACCTTCTTGTTGGTGCGCATGGGCATCGGCATTGGCGAAGCCAGCTATGCGCCGGCGGCCAACTCGCTGATCGGCGACCTGTTCCCGGCACACCGTCGTGCACGGGCCATGGGGATTTTCATGCTGGGCCTGCCGCTGGGGCTGTTGCTGGCGTTCTTCACCATCGGTGCGATGGTCAAGGCGTTCGACAGCTGGCGCGCACCGTTCTTCATCGCCGCTGTGCCGGGGCTGATCCTTGCGGTGTTCATGTTCTACATCAAGGAACCCAAGCGCGGCGCGGCGGAAGCCGTGCAAGTCTCCCAGGAACGCGTCGACCGCCCGATCCGCCGCGTCCTGGCGGTGCCTACGTTCCTTTGGTTGGTGCTGGCCGGCCTGTGTTTCAACTTCGCCACCTATGCCTGCAACTCATTTTTAGTGCCGATGTTGCAGCGTTACTTCCTGATGCCGTTGCAGGATGCAGCTGTCGCCACCGGCGTGATTGTCGGCCTGACCGGCTTGGTGGGCCTGACGTTGGGCGGCTGGATCGCCGACAAGATTCATCAACGGGTGCCCAATGGACGCCTGTTGTTTGCTGCGTTCAGTCTGATTATTTCCACCGTCACCACCGCCTGGGCGCTGCACGCCGGGCGCATCGAGATCGGGGTGTTCGTGGCACTGTTCAGTGTGGGCTGGCTGTTTGCCTATAACTTCTACACCTGCGTGTACACGGCGATTCAGGATGTGGTTGAACCGCGCCTGCGCGCGACGGCGATGGCGTTGTTCTTTGCTGGGTTGTACTTGCTGGGCGGTGGTATGGGGCCGGTGGTGGTGGGGGGCTTGTCCGATCACTTTGCCCATTCGGCAATGTATGCGGCGGGGGCGGAGCAGATGACCGAGGCGTATAAAGCGGTGGGTTTGCATGACGCCATGTACCTGATTCCGGTGGCGCTGTTTCTGACCATGCTGTTTCTGTTTCAGGCCTCGCGGTGTTTTGTGCGCGATGCCAAAAAGATGAAAGAGGGGTTGGGGGCGGTGGAGGTGCCGGCTGCGGCGGTTACCGCTTGAGACCGAGGTGACCCCTTCGCGAGCAAGCCCGCTCCCACATTTGACTGAGTTTCTCCAGTTGAAATGCAATCAAATGTGGGAGCGGGCTTGCTCGCGAAGAGGCCCGAAAGGCATATACAAAAGGCCCGCATTGCGCGGGCCTTCTTTTTTAGCCTGCGACCAGCACCCGGATCGCTTCCAGGCGCAACGCGGCCTTGTCCAACATGGCCAAACCTTGCTCACGCTGGTTACGCAACGCTACCAACTCACTGTCACGCACCGTCGGGTTAACCGCTTGCAGCGCGGTCAAGCGTGCCAGTTCTTCGTCGGTGTCCGCCGCCAGGCGACGCTTGGCCTCGGCCACGCGCTCGGCATGCTGCGGGGTGATTTTCTCTTCGCCGGCGTTGATCCGTGGCGTCAACTGATCGCGCTGGGCCTGGATGAACTTGTTGGCGCTGGCACGTGGCACGCTTTCCAACTGGTCGTTGAGGGTCACGAACGACACACGGCTCGACAGGTCGTTGCCATTGGCGTCCAACAGGCAGCGCAGGGCGGCAGGCGGCAGGTAGCGGCCCAGTTGCAGCGAGCGCGGGGCGACCACTTCGCTGACATAGAGCAGTTCCAGCAACACGGTGCCCGGCTTGAGCGCCTTGTTCTTGATCAGCGCCACCGCGGTGTTGCCCATGGAGCCGGACAGCACCAGATCCATGCCGCCCTGCACCATCGGGTGTTCCCAGGTGATGAACTGCATGTCTTCACGCGACAGCGCCTGGTTACGGTCGTAGGTGATGGTCACGCCTTCGTCGTCGCCCAGGGGGAAGCTGGCGTCGAGCATTTTTTCGCTCGGCTTGAGGATCAGGGCGTTTTCCGAATGGTCTTCGCTGTCGATGCCGAACGCATCGAACAGGGTTTCCATGTAGATCGGCAGGGCGAACTGGTCGTCTTGCTCAAGGATGTCTTCTACCAATGCGTCGCCTTCCCCCGCACCACCGGAGTTGAGCTCCAGCAGGCGGTCGCGGCCGGTGTGCAGCTCTTCTTCAAGACGCTCGCGCTCGGCACGGGCTTCGTCGATCAGGGCTTGCCACTCGCCGTCGTCGGCGTTTTCCAGCAGCGGCAGCAGGCGCGGGCCGAACTGATGCTGCAAGGCGTTGCCGGTAGGGCAGGTGTTGAGGAAGGCGTTAAGCGCTTCGTGGTACCACTGGAACAGGCGCTCTTGCGGGCTGGTTTCCAGGTACGGCACGTGCAGTTCGATCACATGCTTCTGGCCGATCCGGTCCAGACGGCCGATCCGCTGTTCCAGCAGGTCAGGGTGGGACGGCAGGTCGAACAGCACCAGGTGGTGGGAGAACTGGAAGTTGCGGCCTTCACTGCCGATCTCGGAGCAGATCAGCACCTGGGCGCCGAATTCTTCATCGGCGAAGTAGGCGGCGGCGCGGTCACGCTCCAGGATGTTCATGCCCTCGTGGAACACCGTGGCCGGGATGCCGGAGCGCACGCGCAGGGCGTCTTCCAAGTCCATGGCGGTTTCGGCGTGGGCGCAGATCACCAGGACCTTGGTGCGCTTGAGCATTTTGAGTTGGTCGATCAGCCACTCGACACGCGGGTCGAAGCGCCACCAACGGTTCTCTTCTTCAACGTCCGGCTGGGACTGGAAGCTGACTTCCGGGTACAGCTCGGCGTGTTCGCCCAGCGGCAATTCGAGGTATTCGTCCGGGTTCGGCAGCGGGTAGGCGTGCAGCTTGCGCTCCGGGAAACCCTGCACCGCAGCGCGGGTGTTACGGAACAGCACGCGACCGGTGCCGTGGCGGTCGAGCAGCTCACGCACCAGGCGGGCGCTGGCTTCGGTGTCGCCATCGTTGACGGCGGTGAGCAGGGCTTCACCTTCATCACCCAGGAAACCCTGGATGGTTTTATGCGCTTTAGGCGACAGGCGGCCCTTGTCCATCAACTCCTGCACGGCTTCGGCCACCGGGCGATAGTTTTCGCTCTCGGCGCGGAAGGCTTGCAGGTCGTGGAAACGGTTCGGGTCCAGCAGGCGCAGACGCGCGAAGTGGCTGTCCTGGCCCAGCTGTTCCGGGGTGGCGGTCAGCAGCAGGACGCCAGGGATGACTTCGGCGAGTTGCTCGACCAGCGCGTATTCCGGGCTGACCTTGTCTTCATGCCAGACCAGGTGGTGGGCTTCGTCGACTACCAGCAAGTCCCAACCGGCGGCGAATAGCGCGTCCTGGGCTTTCTCGTCGTCCACCAGCCATTCCAGGGCCACCAGCGCGAGCTGAGTGTCTTCGAACGGGTTGGTGGCATCGCTTTCGATAAAACGTTCTTCGTCGAACAGTGCCACCTGCAGGTTGAAGCGGCGGCGCATTTCCACCAGCCACTGGTGCTGCAGGTTTTCCGGCACCAGGATCAGCACGCGGTTGGCGCGGCCCGACAGCAACTGGCGATGGATTACCAGGCCGGCTTCGATGGTCTTGCCCAGGCCCACTTCATCGGCCAGCAATACCCGTGGCGCAATACGGTCAGCGACTTCGCGGGCAATGTGCAGTTGGTGAGCAATCGGTTGCGCACGGACGCCACCCAGGCCCCACAGGGAGGACTGCAACTGGCGGCTGGTATGTTCCAGGGTGTGGTAACGCAGCGAGAACCAGGCGAGCGGGTCGATCTGCCCGGCGAACAGACGGTCGCTGGCCAGGCGGAACTGGATAAAGTTGGAGAGTTGGGTTTCCGGCAGGGTGACCTGCTCGTTCTGCCCATTGAGGCCGTGGTAGACCAGCAGGCCGTCGACGTCGTCGACTTCTTGCACGGTCATTTTCCAGCCTTCGAAATGGGTGATGCTGTCACCCGGCGAAAACCTCACGCGAGTGAGGGGCGCATTCCGTAGCGCATACTGGCGAGTGTCGCCAGTGGCCGGATAGAGCACGGTCAACAAGCGGCCGTCCTGTGCCAGAACGGTGCCTAACCCCAGCTCTGCTTCGCTGTCACTAATCCAGCGTTGCCCCGGTTGATACTGCTGCGCCATGCTGCCTGACTCCCGCCGTGAAAAAGCCGACTATCTTAACGGAACAAGGCCCCCCGCCCAAGGACTCTGACAAAAACTACTCCGTTTGCGCATGGCTTCGGAAGCTGAATCGACGGGTGGCGGGCACTTGGGAGTGTCGACTGGGTCACAGGTTGGCGAGTGTGTGCTCAAGTCGCCCTGCAACCCGCCGACAGCCTGTTGACCAGGAGAATAAAATTTATGCTGCCACCCATGCTGCCCGTCAGCGTTGTGCCGGTTACGTCACAACTCGATCCGGTGCGTCAGAAGCCGGATATCCCGCCCGTGGTGCCAGTCCAAGCGGGCTCCAATGAAAGCACTATCGATCTGAAAAAGGGCGATGCCGAGCAGTCGACGTTTCTGCTGCGTGAAGAGCAGCGCCGCCAGCAGGAGCAGCAGAAACGTCGGCGTGAAGCCGATGAGGACCCGGAACAGCACCTGGCAATTCCGGGGGATCTGCTCAATGCCGACAACACCGTGCCGGTGGTGCCGTTGATTGAAGACGCACCGCGCCAGGGCCTGTGGGTGGACGTCGAGGTTTAATCGCGCAGTTCCCGCAAGGCTGCCAGCAGCCGATCGATGTCGTGCTCGTCGTTGAGCGGGCTGACGGAGATCCGCGCCACACTGGCAAGGCCTCGTGCCTGCATATCCAGTGGCGTGTAGGCCACACCGTTGGCGCCGATATTGATGCGCTTCAAGCCCAACCGGCGCTTGAGTTCGAAGGCGTCCCAACCAGCGAGGTTGAAGGCGATCAGTCCTGACTGAGCCGTGCCCAAGTCATGCAGCGAAATGCCCGGGATCTGACGCAAGCCTTCGCGGATTCGCGCGCTGGTCTGTGAGACTTGGCTCCAAATCTGCTCAACCCCTAGCCGGTTTGTCTCCTGCAATGCATTGCCCAGCCCCGCCAACAACGCGAAAGAGGCCTCGCTGGTTTCGAAGCGGCGGGCGTCGTTGCGCAAGTCAAAACCTTCGGCGGTCCAGGGCGCGGAAAACACATCACGCTGGGCGGGGTTCAAGCGTTGCAGAAAGTCCGGCCTTACGTAGAGCAGCGCCGTGCCTCGTGGCCCGCGCAGGTGTTTGCGCCCGGCCGACTTGAGCACGTCGCAGTGCAACGCTTGCACATCCACCGGCAGTTGGCCGACGGCTTGACCGGCGTCGATGAAGTAGGGGATGGCGTGGCGCCTGGCCACTTCGCCGATGGCCTGGGCAGGGTTGATCAGGCCGCCATTCGCTGGCAGCCAGGTGAGGTCGATCAGCTTCACGCGGGCATCGATCATCGACTCCAGCGCCGCTGGGCAAACCGCGCCGCTGTCATCGCAGTCAATGACCTCCACGCGGGCACCCGCCTGTACGGCCACCTGCATGCTCGCCAGGTTGCCGCCCCATTCGTGGCGGCCCACCAGGATTCGGTCGCCCGGCTGCCACGGGCCCAATGCCTGGAACGCCATGCTCCAGGCGGTCGAGCCGCTGCTGGCAAATGCAATGGAGTGGGCGGGTGCATTGAGCAGTTGCCCAGCGGCGCGGCGGGCTTTTTCCACCAGCACGGCGCCGTGCTCGCCAGCCTCCATCGGGCCTTCGCGGGCTTCACGTTGCAGTTGCTCGACGATCGCGTCGAGCGTTGCCTGGCTGGGCAGGGAAGCGCCGGCGTGGTTGAAGTGCACGATGCCGGACTGGCAGCCGGGGGTGACATCGCGCAGGTTTTGCACCTCCAGCGGGCTCACGGCCGCAGCTCGAAAATGGCATCAACCTCCACCGCCACGCCAGCGGGCAGGCTGGAAACACCCACGGCCGTGCGTACATGTCGGCCTTTGTCGCCGAGGGCGTTGACCACCAAGTTGGAGGCACCGTTGGCGACCAGGCTTTGTTGCTTGAAGTCGGCGCTGCTGGCGATAAATACCCCCAGGCGCAGAATGCGCACCAGGCGCGACAGGTCATCGCCCAGCGCATCGCCCAGTTGCCCCAACAAGCCGAGTGCTGCGAGTTCTGCAGCCTGGGCGCCTTCTTCATTGCTGAGGGATTCACCCAGGCGGCCCACGTAGGCAGGTTTGCCATCCACCAACGGAATTTGCCCGGAGACAAATAGCTGGTTCTGGCTGATGACGTAATTGATGTAGTTGGCAGCCGGCTCGCCGGGCGTGGGCAGGGTCAGGCCGAGGGCTTGGACGCGTTGGCGCAGGGAGTCGCTCATGATCAATCCTCTGGGTTAAGAGGTGTCAGCATGTTGGCTGTCTCGAGGGGCGACAAACGGATAGATCTCACACGACGAATCGAAAAAACTCACGCGTCGCTGCAGGCTTCCTTCAACCACTGGCTGAAGCATTCAGCCGCGTCGCTGCCGGGCCCTTGCGGGGCGATCAGCCAGTAGCCGATTTCGCTGTGGTAGGGCGGCCAGTCAAAGGCTTCCACCAGGCTGCCATCCTGGAGCTTGCGCTCGATCAGGCGATGACGGCCCATGGCAATGCCCTGGCCGGCTACGGCGGCTTCGACCACGATGTTGTAGTCGTGCAGCATCACGCGGGGATGGTCAGCGAGGTCGACTTGATAGTGCTCAGACCAATCGGTCCATTCAAACGGCCGGTGCGAAGTGGCCATCAGCAACGGGCTGTCATGTCGTGCCTTGAACGCGGGGCTGCACACCGGGGAGATCACTTCCGGCATCAGCCGAGTGGCCTGCACGTCGGGCCAGTCGCCCTTGCCATAGCGGATGGCCAGGTCGACTTCGGCGGCGGCAACGTTGGCCAACTGAATGGCCGGTAGCAACTCCACTTGGATATGCGGGTAGCGGTTCAGAAACCCGGCCAGGCGCGGCGCCAGCCACAGCGTGGCAAAGGATGCCAGCAAGCCGATGCGCAATACCGTGGTGCTCGGTGTGACGCGTTGGCTACGAGTGGCTGCGGCGATGGCGTCCAGAGCGGGGCGGATTTCGTCGTAGTAACGCTGGCCGTCAGCGGTCAGATCAATCGCGCGGGTGCGTCGGATAAATAGTGGTTTGCCCAAGTGCTGTTCAAGCTTTTGCACTTGGTGGCTCAAGGCGCTTTGGGTCACTGACAGCTCGTTCGCGGCCTTGATAAAACTCAAATGGCGCGCCACGGCTTCGAAGGCGCGCAGGGCCAGCAATGGCGGAAGGTCCTTGTGCAATGCCACCTGAGCGCGTCTCCAGAGCCTGGGAAAGTGCCGATTTTGGGCGATGACCTGCATTTTGTCGCCCGCTGATTTGCGATGGAGCGGGGGAGGCCGCATTATTGAGCCATTCCCGCCACGACGTAAGCCAAGCCATGAGTGATGACGACAAGCTGATCGACCTGAATGCCGAACGGGCCAAACGTGTCCATGACCTGAACGACAAGCGCCTAAACGAAGTGCGCCATGCATTTGAACAAGCAATGCCGCTGGGCAAAGTTAAGAAAAAACCAAAGAACAAACCAAAAAAACGTTGAAACAACCTGCATCTGTTGATGCAGGTCAGTTATTGCCCTTCTTTACGCCCCGTTGCGGGCGACATTGATCCCCGTCAATTTTCCATTCCGCCTTCTCCATTAACTTAGCCCTATCGCAACAGGGCAAGTGCAGGAGGCCGGTCATGTTTATCGATAATGTGGTATTTGCCGGAGTGCTGACTGTCAGCCTCATGGTGCTGTTTTTTGTAGGGTTTGGAATTTTTATCTGGAAAGACGCGAATAAGCGTAAAAAACCCTAGGTCTTTCCGGGTTACATGAGCACGCAAGGCATTTTGGGCGACTTCGGTCGCCCTTTTTTTTGCCTGGGATTTAATCGGGTTGATTAAACCTGTTCCATAAAAAAAGGTGCGGTTCTCAATAGAGGCCGCACCTTTTTTTAATCGTGGGTTATCAGCTACCCAGCGCCTTCGAGGCCAACCAGAACAACCCGGCCGACAGGCCTACGGTTGCCGGCAGTGTCAGCACCCAGGCCATCAGGATGGTCTTGACGGTGCCGCCTTGCAGGCCGCTCTTGTTGGCGACCATGGTGCCGGCTACACCCGACGACAGCACGTGAGTGGTCGACACTGGCAGGCTGAAGATGTTGGCCAGGCCAATCATGCTCGCGGTGGTGATCTGCGCCGACATGCCTTGGGCATAGGTCATGCCTTGCTTGCCGATTTTTTCGCCGATGGTCAGTACCACGCGTTTCCAGCCAACCATGGTGCCAAGGCCCAGGGCCAGCGCAACGGCGAGGATCACCCAGAACGGAGCGTACTCGGTGGTGGCGGTCAGGTCTTTGCGCAGCTTGTCGAGGTCGGACTTCTCACGCGCATCCAGGCCCGGCAGCTTGCCGACTTTCTTCGCGGTGTCGTCCAGGCAGAGCAGGTAGCGACGCACTTCAATGCGGTGCTCGGCGGTCAGCGAGTGGTAGTCGGAAACACCTTTGAGCGTCTCCATCAGCGCGCTGATGGTCGGCTCAGTCTGCTGCGGGTTGCACTGGAATTTGCCTGGGAGGTCGTTCTTCACGCTTTTGCCCAGTGCCAGGAACTCGCCAAGGGTGGCGTTGTTACGCTGGTAGAACTGGCTCAGGTGCACAGTGGCGTCGCGGGTGCGTTCGATCTGGTAGGTGGTGCTGCCCAGGTCGAGTACGAACTGTGCCGGTACGATACCGATCAGCACCAGCATGATCAGGCCGATGCCTTTTTGACCATCGTTGGAGCCATGCACAAAACTCACGGCCATGGCGGAAATCACCAGGACCAGGCGGTTCCAGAACGGCGGGTGCTTCTTGTCGTCAAGCTTGCGGCGCTGGTCCGGGGTCTTGTGCATCTTCGACAGTGGACGCCACCATTTAAGGGCAATCAGCACCAGCGCCGCGACCAGGAAACCGGCCATCGGCGAGAACACGAGGGAGGCACCGATATCAATCGCCTTCTGCCAGTTCACACCGTCAGCCAAGGGAATATCGTTGATCAGCGCATTGGCCAGGCCGACACCGAGGATCGAACCGATCAAGGTGTGGGAGCTGGAAGCCGGGATGCCGAAGTACCAGGTGCCCAGGTTCCAGGTGATGGCCGCTGCCAATAGCGAGAAGACCATGGCCAGGCCGTGGCCGGTGTTCACATTGATCAGCAACTCCACCGGCAGCAAGTGCACGATGGCGTAGGCGACACCCACACCGCCGAGCAACACGCCGAGGAAGTTGAACACCCCGGAGAAGAACACGGCCAGGTGCGGCGGCATGGCTTTGGTATAGATGACTGTGGCCACCGCGTTAGCGGTGTCATGAAAGCCATTGATGAACTCGAAGGCGAGGACAAAGGCCAGGGCGAGCAACAGGCTCACTAGAACCCAAGCATCCAGTCCGCTGAATAAATCGATCATGAAGGTTTTCTGACCCGGTCGTAAGGGGGCGCGATTATGCCAGAAAACCTCGGTAATCGATGCACTAGCTGCTCATCGGTAACAATCTTCACTGAAAAACCATGCGGGAGAGGCGTGCATCCCAGGGTTTTCGGGGCTTTGGCAAGTCTTTGATTTATAAAGCGGAGGGGGGATTCGACAGGGAATTGTCACGAAAACGTCATGCCTGAAACATTTGTATGAAATTTCGCTGGTGGCAGTCGGATGAGAGGTAGCCGGTTGCTAGCAATACGCCAGCAACCGAGGCGATACCTTCAGGCTGAAACCGAGTTGCTTATGACTCCTCGGTTTTGAGTTCCTGTTCTATCTTTTGGATTTCCTGGGCAAATGCCTGGTCGAGCAGGCTGGCTCGCTTGCGCCATGGTTTGCGTTCAGGTTCAGGCTGGGCGGCGTAGGTGGTGACTTCCCCGCCGTAAACGTCCTTGTAACGTTGCTCCTGGCGCTCAAGTTCCGCGCGCAGTTCATCTTTCGTCACAGTATTACCTAATTGAGTTGAGTGTAATTACGCTGCAGCTTTTTGCCTGAATGACACCCTCGGTATTGTTCCAAGTTGAACGCGTGAGACGTTCAAGTTTGAACTAGGTACGAAGGCCATTTGTTAGTGCAGTCATTCGAGGCAGGTTGTTGCGACCGACCATGCACAGCCTGTGCATGACCTGGCGAGCTCTGATCCCGATAGTGAAACCGGGCCGACCTCCGCATAGGGTGCATTATAGCGACGCATTTGAATAACACTATCGGCATAAAGTTAAAAAGCGTCAACTTTGTGTGAGCGTTTTGTTACACGTGAGCGTCAGTCATTTGCTCACATTCTGACGGAATAAAAGCTTCAACAGAGTGAGACCTTATAACGCCGTGGCTAACTGTTCCGAGCCCGCTGTGGCCGGCGCGCCACGAAATTGCGATTATCGAATGATCGTCCGATAATCGCACAATGTTGCAGGCGCTGCCTTGTGCATCACTGTGTGCGCGGCTTGTAATAGCCAACCAACCTCCCTCGCGGATGACAATAAGAGAAAGGACCCCGACATGAACGATCAATTGCGCAACTCTTTCGCGTCAGTCGCGCCGCCGATCGTTGCCTCACCGGCCAAGCGTATCCAGGCGTTTACCGGTGACCCCGACTTCATGACCTCCTTGGCCCGTGGCTTGGCCGTGGTGCAGGCGTTTCAAGAGCGCAAGCGCCACCTCACCATCGCCCAGATCAGCCACCGCACCGAAATACCCCGCGCTGCCGTGCGCCGTTGCCTGCACACCTTGATCAAGTTGGGCTACGCCACCACCGATGGGCGCACGTACTCGCTATTGCCCAAAGTGCTCACCCTGGGTCATGCCTATTTATCCTCGACGCCGTTGGCCGTGTCGGCCCAACCCTATCTGGACCGCATGAGTGAGCAGTTACACGAGGCGTGCAACATGGCCACTCTCGAAGGCGACGACATTCTCTATATCGCCCGTTCTGCCACCACCCAGCGCCTGATCTCCGTGGACCTGTCGGTGGGTGGGCGCCTGCCTGCCTATTGCACGTCCATGGGCCGTATCCTGCTCGCAGCACTGGATGACGCCTCGCTGCAGGACTACCTCGACCACGCCGACCTGCAAACCAAGACCAGTCGCACCCTGACCACACCTGCCGCGCTGTTTGAATGCCTGCAGCAAGTGCGTCAGCAAGGGTGGTGCATCGTCGACCAGGAATTGGAACAAGGCCTGCGCTCTATCGCGGTGCCGGTGTACGACGCGTCCGGCCAGGTATTGGCCGCGCTCAACGTCAGCACCCACGCCGGGCGGGTCAGCCGCAGCGAGCTGGAACAGCGGTTTCTGCCGAGCATGCTCAGTGCCAGCCGCGAGTTGAGTGCGCAGTTGTTTGCCTAAGTGTTCGGTGACCGCACAGATCCCGGTTTGATCAATTGACGGTGTTTCCCCTGGCTTATTAATGTGCGGCAGCGCTATCAGCGCCGCGCAAATAATAATGACGACCTCAGGTCGTTGGCCCGCCATCGGTGTGGAAATAACAATAATGAATCAGCCTTCTGTCAGCACCACCCTGGACGTACAGTCCTTTATCAACGCCCAGCCACTGTCGCGTTATCAGTGGCGTGTAGTGATCCTGTGTTTCCTGATCGTCTTCCTCGATGGCCTCGACACCGCCGCCATGGGCTTTATCGCGCCTGCGTTGTCCCAGGACTGGGGCATCGACCGCGCCAGCCTCGGCCCGGTGATGAGTGCCGCGTTGATCGGCATGGTGTTCGGTGCATTGGGCTCTGGCCCGTTGGCCGATCGTTTTGGGCGCAAAGTCGTCTTGGTGGGCGCCGTGTTGCTGTTCGGCGCGTTCAGCCTGGCGTCGGCCTACAGCACCAACGTCGATCAACTGTTGGTGCTGCGCTTCCTCACCGGGCTGGGCCTGGGCGCGGGAATGCCGAATGCCACCACCTTGCTGTCCGAATACACCCCCGAACGCCACAAGTCGCTGCTGGTCACCAGCATGTTTTGCGGCTTTAACCTGGGCATGGCCGGCGGCGGGTTTATCTCGGCCAAGCTGATCCCGGCCTTTGGTTGGCACGCCCTGTTGATGATCGGCGGCATCCTGCCGTTGATTCTGGTGGTGGTATTGGTGCTGTGGCTGCCGGAGTCGGCGCGTTATTTGGTAGTGCGCAATCGTGGCACCGACAAAGTGCGCAAAACCCTCTCACCCATTGAACCGAGCATCGTCGCCCAGGCCACTGCGTTCAGCGTGCCCGAGCAAAAGACCGTAAAAGCGCGCAACGTGTTTGCGGTGATCTTCTCCGGGACTTACAGCGCCGGCACCTTGCTGCTGTGGCTCACGTACTTCATGGGCCTGGTGATTGTTTATCTGCTGACCAGTTGGCTGCCAACCCTGATGCGCGACAGCGGTGCCAGCATGGAGCAAGCCGCGTTTATCGGCGCGTTATTCCAGTTTGGCGGTGTGTTGAGCGCCGTAGGCGTAGGTTGGGCGATGGACCGGTTCAATCCGCACAAGGTCATCGGCACGTTCTACCTGCTGGCCGGGGTGTTTGCCTACGCGGTAGGGCAGAGCCTGGGCAACATCACGCTGTTGGCGACGTTGGTGTTGGTCGCTGGCATGTGCGTCAACGGTGCGCAATCGGCGATGCCATCCCTGGCAGCGCGCTTCTATCCGACCCAGGGTCGTGCCACGGGTGTGTCCTGGATGCTCGGCATTGGCCGCTTCGGCGCGATCCTTGGCGCGTGGATGGGCGCCACGTTGCTGGGCCTGGGCTGGAACTTCGAACAGGTACTCACCGCCCTGGTGATACCGGCTGCATTGGCCACCGCTGCGGTAGTGATCAAGGGCATGGTCAGCCATGCGGACGCCACCTGAGGCTAATCGATAGCCTGCCAACAATCCGTTCGATAATCGAACACTCAGTCGATTATCGGATTGTTTGGCCCATTTCCCCCGCTTAATCTTCAAGGCACTGCGGCGCCACCTCAGCGCCTTTTTCGATCCACACCGGGAGCCCACACCCCATGGCTGAAATACTCGCGCTGCGTGACGCGGTGAAGCAATTCGTGAACGACGGCGACACCGTCGCACTGGAAGGCTTCACCCATCTGATCCCTACGGCAGCGGGTCATGAAATCATTCGTCAGGGCAAGAAAGACCTGACGCTGGTGCGCATGACGCCTGACCTGGTCTACGACCAGTTGATTGGTGCCGGTTGCGCTCGCAAGCTGATTTTCTCCTGGGGCGGCAACCCGGGTGTGGGTTCCCTGCATCGCCTGCGTGACGCAGTCGAGAAGCAGTGGCCGCAACCGCTGGAGATCGAAGAACACAGCCACGCCGACCTGGCCAATGCCTACGTCGCTGGAGCCTCCGGCCTGCCGTTTGCGGTGCTGCGTGCCTACGCCGGTTCCGACCTGCCCAAGGTCAACCCGCTGATCAAGACGGTCACCTGCCCATTCACCGGCGAAGTGCTGGCGGCGGTGCCCTCGGTACGGCCGGACGTCACCGTGATCCACGCACAAAAGGCCGACCGCAAGGGCAATGTGTTGCTCTGGGGCATCCTCGGTGTGCAGAAGGAAGCGGCCCTGGCGGCCAAGCGTTGCATCGTCACCGTGGAAGAAATTGTCGACGACCTGAACGCACCGATGAACAGCTGTGTGCTGCCGACCTGGGCCCTGACCGCGGTGTGCCATGTTCCCGGTGGCGCGCACCCGTCCTACGCCCACGGTTACAACGAGCGTGATAACCGCTTCTACCAGGCGTGGGACCCGATCGCTCGCGACCGTGGGACCTTTACCGCCTGGATTGACGAATACATCCACGGCACTGCCGATTTCAGTGAATTCCAGGCCAAGCTGGCCACCGCGCAGGAGGTCAAGTAATGACTTACTCCACCAATGAAATGATGACCGTCGCCGCTGCGCGTCGCCTCAAGAATGGCGCCGTCTGCTTTGTCGGTATCGGCCTGCCGTCCAAGGCCGCCAACCTGGCGCGCCTGACTTCATCGCCGGATGTGGTGTTGATCTACGAGTCCGGCCCGATTGGCGCCAAGCCCTCGGTGCTGCCGCTGTCCATCGGTGATGGCGAGCTGGCTGAGACCGCCGACACCGTGGTGCCGACCGGTGAGATTTTTCGCTACTGGCTGCAGGGCGGGCGCATCGATGTCGGCTTTCTCGGCGCAGCCCAGGTCGACCGTTTTGGCAATATCAACACCACTGTGGTCGGTGACTATCACCAGCCTAAAGTGCGCTTGCCGGGTGCCGGTGGCGCGCCGGAAATTGCCGGCTCCGCCAAGAGCGTGTTGATCATCCTCAAGCAATCGTCCCGTTCGTTTGTCGACAAACTGGACTTCATCACCTCCGTCGGCCATGGCGAAGGCGGCGATTCGCGCAAGCGCCTCGGCCTGCCGGGCGCTGGCCCCGTAGGGATTATTACCGACCTGTGCATCATGGAGCCGGAAGAGGGCACCCATGAATTCGTGGTCACCGCGCTGCACCCTGGCGTGACACGTGAACAAGTGGTCGCGGCCACCGGTTGGGCGATTCGTTTTGCCGAACAGGTCAGCACCACCGCCGAGCCTACTGAGGCAGAACTGACCGCCCTGCGTGACCTTGAAGCACGCACCGCCGCCGCCCACGGCCAAGCGCCGGGAGAAGCCTGATGCGCGATGTATTTATCTGTGACGCCATTCGTACCCCCATCGGCCGTTTCGGCGGTGGCTTGTCTACCGTACGCGCCGATGACTTGGCGGCACTGCCGATCAAGGCCTTGATCGAACGTAACCCCTCGGTGGACTGGAGCGCAGTGGATGAAGTGTTCCTGGGCTGCGCCAACCAGGCCGGCGAAGACAACCGCAACGTCGCCCGTATGGCGCTGTTGCTCGCGGGCCTGCCGCAGAGTATTCCCGGCGTGACCCTCAATCGTTTGTGCGCTTCAGGCATGGACGCGATTGGCACCGCTTTCCGCGCCATTGCCAGCGGCGAAATGGAGCTGGCGATTGCCGGCGGCGTCGAATCGATGTCCCGCGCTCCGTTCGTGATGGGCAAGGCCGATGCAGCGTTTTCGCGCAACATGAAGCTGGAAGACACCACCATCGGCTGGCGTTTTATCAACCCGTTGATGAAAGCCCAGTACGGCGTGGATGCGATGCCGCAGACCGCCGATAACGTTGCCGACGACTACCAGGTGTCCCGCGCCGACCAGGACGCCTTTGCCCTGCGCAGCCAGCAACGTACCGCTGCCGCGCAAGCGGCGGGTTTCTTCGCCGAGGAAATCGTGCCGGTGCGTGTCGCGCATAAAAAAGGCGAGACCGTGGTGGAGCACGATGAGCATCCACGGGCCGATACCACCCTGGAAGCGCTGACCAAACTCAAGCCGGTCAACGGCCCTGACAAAACCGTCACCGCCGGCAATGCCTCGGGTGTGAATGACGGTGCAGCGGCGTTGATTCTGGCCTCCGCCGAGGCTGTCAAGAAACACGGTCTCACGGCCCGCGCCCGCGTATTGGGCATGGCCAGCGCCGGTGTTGCACCCCGTGTGATGGGCATCGGCCCGGTACCGGCGGTGCGCAAATTGGTAGAGCGCCTGGGCCTGGCGGTGAGCGATTTCGACGTGATCGAACTCAACGAAGCGTTCGCCAGCCAAGGCTTGGCAGTGCTGCGTGAACTGGGCATCGCTGATGACGCGCCGCAGGTCAACCCGAACGGCGGCGCCATCGCCCTCGGCCACCCGCTGGGCATGAGCGGCGCGCGGCTGGTACTGACGGCCCTGCATCAACTTGAAAAAACCGGCGGCAGCAAAGGCCTGGCAACCATGTGTGTGGGTGTCGGGCAAGGCTTGGCACTGGCGATTGAACGCATCTAATAAGAGAGGACTGCACCATGAGTGACAAGCCTGGATACCGGCGCCCGCAAGCGGGCACTCAACCTGATTACCTGCACCCGGCCTATCAGTCGACGAACCTGCGTTCGCCGTCCCAGCCGTTGGTGTTTCTGCCCCATTCCTTGTCGGAAATCACCGGCCCGACCATCGGCGCCGAGCGGGTCAACCCGAAGGACAACGACCTCACTGCCCAGCATGACGGCGAGCCCCAAGGCGAACGCATCATCGTGCATGGCCGTGTACTCGACGAAAACGGCCTGCCGGTGCCGGGCATTCTGGTGGAGATCTGGCAGGCCAACGCCGCCGGTCGCTACAACCACAAGCGCGACTTGCACGACGCGCCGCTGGACCCGAATTTCACCGGCACTGGCCGCACTGTCACCGACGCCGATGGCTGGTACCAGTTCCAGACCATCAAGCCCGGTGCCTATCCGTGGGGCAACCACCACAACGCGTGGCGCCCGGCGCACATCCACTTTTCGCTGTTCGGCCCCAGCGTGCTGACACGCCTGGTTACGCAGATGTATTTCCCCGGCGACCCGTTGCTGGAATACGACCCGATCTACAACTGCGTGCCGGACACCTCGGCCAAGCAGCGCCTGATCGCCCGTTTCGACCTGGAAAAAACCATTCCTTCCTATGCCCTCGGCTACCGCTGGGACATCGTCCTGCGCGGCCGCGACGCCACGCCGATGGAGAAATGAGATGACACTCAACGCGACCACGTCCCACACCGTCGGGCCGTATTACCACATCGGCCTGACCTGGCTGAACCGCGAAGACCTGACCGTTGCCGCTACCCTCGGCGAGCGCGTGGCGATCAGCGGGCAAGTGGTGGATGGCAACGGTGATGTCGTCAACGACGCCATGCTCGAAGTCTGGCAGGCCAATGCCGCCGGCAAATACGACCACCCGGAAGACGAGCAGGACAAGGCTGTCGACCCGAACTTCGAAGGCTTTGGCCGGGTGCCGGTGGATGGGGAAGGGCGGTTTCGCTTTACCACCATCAAGCCGGGTGCCGTTCCGGGCCTGAAGGGCACGACCCAGGCGCCGCACCTGGTGGTGCTGGTGTTTGCCCGTGGGTTGGTGAAGCACCTGCTGACGCGGATCTACTTTGATGGCGAGCCGATGAATGGGGATGACCCGTTGTTGGCGTGTGTACCCGCTGAGCGGCGCGGTACCTTGATTGCCAAGCCGGATGAGGCGGGTGTGCATCAGTGGAACGTGATTTTGCAGGGGACCGATAAGGAAACGGTGTTCTTCGATTATTGAATTGGCTTTGAGGGCCTCATCGCAGGCAAGCCAGCTCCCACCTTTGAATGTGTTCACGAATCAAAATGTGTAAACACAGTAAATGTGGGAGCGGGCTTGCCCGCGAAGAGGCCCTCGCAGGCGCCACATACCCAAAAGTCTTGTTGCGGAACATGGTTGTTGCAAAGTATGTCTAGGCTATAACCGTTCCCACTGAGTGAAAAAACCATGACAACAACAACGAGTCACTACACCGGAGAAGAACGCAGCAAAAGGATTTTTGCGATTGTCGGTGCCTCCTCCGGCAACCTCGTCGAATGGTTCGACTTCTACGTCTATGCCTTCTGCGCCATTTACTTTGCCCCGGCGTTTTTTCCGTCGGACGACCCTACGGTCCAACTGCTCAACACCGCCGGTGTGTTCGCCGCCGGGTTCTTGATGCGACCTATCGGCGGCTGGCTGTTTGGCCGAGTAGCCGACAAGCACGGTCGTAAAAACTCAATGATGATCTCGGTGCTGATGATGTGCGCCGGTTCGCTGGTCATCGCCTTTTTACCGACCTACAAAGACATCGGGGCCTGGGCGCCGGCGTTGCTGTTGGTGGCGCGCCTGTTCCAGGGCTTGTCGGTGGGTGGCGAATACGGCACTACCGCGACCTACATGAGTGAGGTCGCGCTCAAGGGCCAGCGCGGGTTCTTTGCCTCGTTCCAGTACGTGACGCTGATTGGCGGGCAACTGCTGGCCGTGCTGGTGGTGGTGATCCTGCAACAGATCCTCACCGAAGAAGAATTGCGCGCCTGGGGCTGGCGGATTCCGTTCGTGATCGGTGCCATCGCGGCGGTGATCTCGCTGTTGCTGCGCCGCACCCTCAAGGAGACCACCAGCAAGGAAATGCGCCAGGACAAGGACGCCGGCAGCATCGCCGCGTTGTTCCGCAATCACAAAGCGGCGTTTATCACCGTGCTCGGCTACACCGCCGGTGGCTCGCTGATTTTCTACACGTTCACCACTTACATGCAGAAGTACCTGGTGAACACCGCCGGGATGCACGCGAAGACCGCCAGCTACATCATGACCGGCGCACTGTTCGTGTACATGTGCATGCAGCCACTGTTCGGCATGCTTTCGGACAAGATCGGCCGTCGCAACTCGATGCTGTGGTTCGGTGCGCTCGGCACCCTGTGCACCGTGCCGATCCTGCTCACATTGAAAACCGTCACCAGCCCTTTCCTGGCCTTTGTGCTGATCTCGCTGGCCCTGGCCATCGTGAGCTTCTACACCTCGATCAGCGGCCTGGTGAAAGCAGAAATGTTCCCACCGCACGTGCGTGCCCTCGGTGTGGGCCTGGCCTATGCGGTGGCCAACGCGATTTTCGGTGGCTCTGCTGAATACGTGGCCTTGGGGCTTAAATCCATGGGCATGGAAAACACCTTTTACTGGTACGTCACCGGCATGATGGCGGTGGCCTTCCTGTTCAGCTTGCGCTTGCCGAAACAGGCCGAGTACTTGCACCACGATTTGTAAGGGACGGGTTATGACACTGCGCACGAGCAACCAATTGTTCGACGCTTACTTCACGGCAGACAGCATGGCCGAGGTGTTCTGCGACACCGGACGCTTGCAGGGCATGCTGGATTTCGAGGCAGCGCTGGCGCGGGCCGAGGCCCGGGTCGGTTTGATCCCGCACGCGGCCGTCGCTCCGATTGCGCAGGCGTGCCTGGCGTCGCTGTACGACGTGGATGCCCTCGGCGTGGCGATTGCCACGGCGGGGAATTCGGCCATTCCGCTGGTGAAGGCCTTGGGCAAGTTGATTGCCAGTGAGGATGCCGGCGCCGAGCGTTATGTGCACTTGGGCGCCACCAGCCAGGATGTGATGGACACCGGCCTGGTGCTGCAACTGCGCCAAGCGGTGTTGTTGATCGAAACGGACCTGGCGCGACTGGGCGACATCCTGGCCGCTCAGGCCCAGCGTTATGCCGCTGTGCCCTTGGCTGGGCGCACCTGGCTGCAGCATGCGACGCCGGTCACCTTGGGGATGAAAATCGCCGGGTGGCTGGGCGCGGTTACGCGCAGTCGCCAACGCCTGCGCGAACTCAAGCCGCGCCTGCTGGTGCTGCAATTTGGTGGTGCGTCCGGCACGTTGGCGGCGCTGGGTGAGCAGGCGATGCCGGTGGCCGAAGCCCTGGCGGCGGAGTTGCAACTGGCCTTGCCTGAGCAGCCTTGGCACACCCAACGTGATCGCCTGGTGGAGTTCGCCAGCGTGCTTGGCCTGATCGCCGGCAGCCTTGGCAAATTGGGCCGCGACGTCAGCCTGTTGATGCAGACCGAAGCGGCTGAAGTGTTCGAGCCCTCTGCGCCGGGCAAGGGCGGTTCGTCGACCATGCCGCACAAACGCAACCCCGTGGGCGCTGCCGTGCTGATCAGCGCGGCGACCCGTGTGCCTGGTTTGGTGGCGACGATGTTCAGCGCCATGCCCCAGGAACACGAGCGCAGCCTCGGCCTGTGGCATGCCGAGTGGGAAACCCTGCCGGACATTTGCCGCTTGGTTTCCGGTGCGCTGCAACAGGCACTGCTGGTGAGCGAAGGGCTGGAAGTCGACGCCGAACGCATGGGCAAAAACCTCGACCTGACCCAAGGCCTGGTGCTGGCCGAAGCCGTGAGTATCGTGCTTGCCCAACGCCTGGGTCGTGAGACCGCGCACCATCTGCTGGAGCAATGCTGCAAACGTGCGGTCGCCGAGCAGCGGCATCTGCGTGCAGTGCTGGCAGATGAACCACAGATCACGGCCGAACTGTCAGCAGCCGAACTCGATCGCCTGCTCGACCCTGCCCATTACCTGGGCCAGGCGCAAACCTGGGTCAGCCGCGCCGTAACCGAACACTTCTCTTGAGGAGACCGCTGTGGCATTTGTACAACTCGCCGAGGGCGAACTGCATTACCAATTGGACGGGTCTGTGGATGCGCCGGTGTTGGTGTTGTCCAACTCGTTGGGCACCGACCTGCACATGTGGGACCTCCAGATTCCGGCCTTCACCGAGCACTTTCGCGTGCTGCGCTTCGACACTCGCGGCCATGGCAAATCCCTGGTCACGGAAGGGCCCTACAGCATCGAGCAACTGGGCCGCGACTTGATCGCGCTGCTAGATGCGTTGGACATCCAGCGTGCGCACTTCTGCGGTCTGTCCATGGGCGGCTTGATCGGCCAATGGCTGGGCATCAACGCGGGTTCGCGCCTGCACCGTCTGGTGGTATGCAACACCGCCGCCAAGATCGGCACGCCTGAGGTGTGGAACCCACGCATCGAGATGGTGTTGCGTGACGGCGCGGCGGCGATGACCGCCCTACGCGATGCATCGATTGCACGCTGGTTTACTGCGGACTTCGCCGAAGCGCATCCGCACCAAGCCAAGCTGATCACCGACATGCTGGCGGCTACGTCACCCGAAGGCTACGCAGCCAACTGCGGCGCTGTGCGCGATGCGGATTTCCGTGAACAGTTATCGTCAATCAACGTGCCGATGTTGGTGATTGCTGGCACTGAAGACGCGGTTACACCGCCTGCCGGCAGCCACTATATCCAGGCCCATGTGCAAGGTGCCGAATACGCCGAGTTCTATGCGGCGCACCTGTCCAATGTTCAAGCGGGTGCTGCGTTCAGCGACCGTGTTGTCGAATTTTTGCTGGCCCCCTGAGGATTTTTTTGTGGACGAGAAACAACGTTACGCCGAGGGCCTGCAAGTACGCCGCGAAGTGCTGGGCGATGCCCACGTCGACCGCAGCCTCAATGCCCTGACCGAGTTCAATAGCGAGTTTCAGGAAATGATCACCCGCCACGCCTGGGGTGATATCTGGACCCGACCGGGCCTGCCTCGGCACACCCGTAGCCTGATCACCATTGCGATGCTGATCGGCATGAATCGCAGTGAAGAGTTGAAGCTGCACCTGCGTGCCGCTGCCAGCAATGGGGTGACTCGCGCAGAGATCAAAGAGGTGCTGATGCAGAGCGCGATCTACTGCGGGATTCCGGCGGCGAATGCGACGTTTCACCTCGCTGAATCGGTCTGGGATGAGCTGGGTGTCGAGTCTCGCCAACAAGACTGAACCTGAAATGCAGTCAAAAATGTGGGAGCTGGCTTGCCTGCGATAGCGGTGGGTCAGCTACATCTTCGGCTCTGATACACCGCTATCGCAGGCAAGCCAGCTCCCACAAGAGACTTCATTTGCCTTTAAAGCTAGTGGGAATCTGCGTCCCATACCCAGTTCCACACGCCAGGCAAATGCACTGGCTCGCTCACCTCTTTAACCGACCTGGCCAGCGCCGCCCGCTCCAGCGCGTCATGGTTGGTATAGAACGGCTCCGCAGCCGTCTTCACGCCAGTGACCCGCGCGCTATCGAGCAATATCTGCAAGTACTCCTGCATATGCCGCGCCGTATAGCGGTTGATGTCATGGAACGTCACCACCACCGGTATCACGCCGTCTACCGTCGGCAATTCCCCCAGGGCAATGTGCTCGCGCACCACCGAGAGCTGGTGGTACAGGTTGGCGCGGCGCCGTGGGCTGCCATTGAAACCCCAGATCTTGCCGTCATTGGCGCTCAAGTCAGTGAGCAATACGTGCATGCCGTGGCGCTGGTAGGCGGCGAAGGTGCGCCGGTCATAGTTCCAGAACGGCGGGCGCACCAGTTGCGGCGGCGCGCCTGTTATCGCCGCAATGTCGGCAGCGCCTTGGGTGAGGGTGCTTTCCAGCTCGGCGTCATTGAGCCAGCGATGGTTGGTATGAAAGGCCGTGGCGGTGTGGAAGGCGAGGATATGGCCTGCGGCGTACTCACGCTCCATGGTCTTGCGGCCCCGTGAACTGCCGCCGGAACGCGACGCTTCGGTCTGCAGGAAAAACACCGCCTTGATGCCCGGCAGTATCGGGTTATGCGCCAAGTCGGCAACCACCGAGCGGCTCGGGTTGTTGTAACCCGAGGCGCTTGGGCCATCATCGAAGGTCAGCAGAAAACGAATCGGCGCCTGGGTTTGCAGGCGTTGTTCGGTCTGCGGCGTCAGGGCGATGGGCGCGCCGATGCAGCCACTGAGGCTCAAGGCCAGGGCAAGCAGGGCGCACGCTAAAGCGAAGGATTTCATGGTGTGCACGGGCTCGAATAAAAAGCCGCTGCTGATTTAGCTCAGCAGCGGCAGGCGCGCACCATACAGCAAGGTCGATGACGGTTTACAGCAGGCTGATCGGGTAACTGACGATCAACCGGTTTTCATCGAACTCGTTGTTGCTGTAGTCCCGGCGCATGCTGGAATTGCGCCAGCGCACAGTGAGGTCCTTGAGCGCGCCGCTTTGCACGGTATAGCCCAGTTCACTCTCACGGCCCCATTCCTTGCCGTCGGTAATGGTGCCGGTGTGCACGTTGCTGCCGCTGATATAGCGGTTCATCAGCGTCAAGCCCGGCACGCCGAGGGCGGCGAAGTTGTAGTCGTGGCGCACTTGCCAGGATTTTTCCTGGGCGTTGTCGTAGCTGGAGTTGTAGCTGTCGTTGGCCAGGGTGCCGCCGCTGGTGCCGTTGACGCGCATCCAGGCATTGTTGCCGGTGAGTTTTTGCAGGCCGACGTAGAAGGTGTTGCCGCCGTACTTGGCCGAGAACAGGCCGGACCAGGTCTTGTTGTCCAGCTCGCCTGCGCGGGCGCTGCCATCGTCCTTGCCGTAGAAGAACCCGAGGTTCGCGCCCAGGGTCCAGTCGCCCAGCGGTTGGCTGTGGATCAAGTTGACGTACTGCTGGCGGTAGATGTCCTTGAGCTGGGCGTTCCATAGGCCGATCTGGGTGCGCTTGTCGTTGAAGGCGTATTCGCCACCCTGGAAGTTGAAGCGGTCGGAGGTGAACGCGGTTTTTCCGGTCATGGACATGTCGGTCATGCTGCTGTCATCCCGCGGGCTGTTGGCGCGGAACTGACCGCCATACAGCGTGAGGCCGGCGATTTCCTTGGAGGTGATCTGCCCGCCGCGCAGGGTTTGCGGCAGCGAGCGACCATCGTCGGCGCGCAGGATCGGCAGCACCGGCATCCATTCGCCAACCTTTACTTCGGTCTTCGAGATCTTGGCCTTGAAGGCTACGCCAAGTCGTCCGAAGTTATCGGCCGGGCGACCGTCGTGGTCCAGCGGCAGCAACTGGGTGCCGCCAGTACCGCGCCCACCGTCGAGTTTCAACGAGTACAAGCCCAACACATCCACGCCGAAACCCACTGTGCCTTGGGTAAACCCGGACTTGGCATCGAGGATGAAACTCTGCGTCCATTCCTGCGCGCCGCCCTGGGCCTTGGTGGGGTTGGTGAAGTTGCGGTTGATGAAGAAATTGCGCAGGTTGAGGTTGGCGCTGGCGTCTACGAGGAAGCCGTGTTCTTCGGCGACGGCGGGCAAGGCAAGACTGGCGACAGCGGTTGCCAGCAGAAGCCGGCGCGGGAGGAAAGTGCTCATGGTGTTGGACCTGTTGTTATTGGGGTTATGCAGGTGCGGGCCATGGTGCGGGGCAGGGCGGGGGCGGTTCAATCGGGGGGAGGCGGGTTGTGGGCGATGATCGAACGCAAGTTGCCGGGCACTCAGGCCCGGCATTTTGGGTTTAGGGTTTAGGCGGGTTGAAGTGGGTCCAAGGCACCGCTGGCAAGTAATGCTGGGCTGCAACAATCACCGCCACCATCACCACCAGGAACGCCGCTTGTAGCGGGCTCCAGAACGCCCAGTGCAAGCCGTTCAGCCAGGGGTAGCCTTCGCTGAATTTTTGGCTCATGTGGCCGATGCGTTTTTTATGCAGCAGGTTGATCGCTAGCGCGCCGGCATAGGTGAACGCGCCCAGCACGCCCAGCATCAGCCCGCAGGCTATCAGCATGATCACCTGGGGCACGCCGTGGCGTATCACCAGCCAATACTCGTTGGGGTTGAGCCGTTTGGGGATCAGGCGTTGGCTCAGCCATAGGTCGGGAACCCGGTAGGTCGAACTCATGTTTGCCCAGAACTGGGTAACGCGAAAGCCGACGCCGGCCGGTACGAACGCCATGATCATGAAGATGACGATTGTCATCATGTCCAGGTGGTCGGGTTTGTCGTGGATGATACTCAGGCCAATCCCCAGCGCGAACACGGCCCATACGCGAATAAACACCTGGGTGTAGATCGGTCGCGGGACAAATTTGCGCCAGAAGAACGCATCGGGTTGCGGCAGCCGCTCCAGCAGTTGCGGGTAGCGCCAGGTCAGGACTTGCGCCAGGTGCTGGCAGGCTTGCCATTCATTTTCGCCAAACCCGTCGATCATGCGTTTTTGTTGCGTGGCCGACATCGGCGTCAGCAACAGGCGCGCGGCCAGGGCATCGGCCGAGGTGCGGCGAAGGTCCTGGGCTTTTTCCAGCAGGTTGGCGTAAAAGCTTTCCTGCTCGCAGCGCGAGACCAGTTCGCGCCACATCCAGGCGGGTTCCGGGCATACGCCTTTCTGGTCGTCCCAGCCGAAAACCTGGCACACCCGCTCGAACAGCGGCACGCTCCAGGTGGTGTCGTGGAGCAACTGCAGGATGATGCGTTGCCACTGCTGTTGCAGGTCGAACACCCGCAGCCAGGGTTGGTTGTTGTACTGCGTGAGCTGGATGATGAACTCGCGTTCGGCCTTCTGCTCCAGCAGTTCCTGCAAGGTGCGGCGGTATTGCTGCAAGAGTTCGCCGGAGAGCGTTTCGTGTTGCCACGGCGTCATGGCGACCTGTTGCCAGGGTGTCAGCCATTCCAAATGGTTTGCCGCCCAACTGGCTATCGCAACGCGCTCGCCTGGGTGATCGAAGCAATGACGCAACAGGCCCGCCTGAAAGGCGTCGGTGCAATCCTGTTGGATGGCGAGGGTCCAGCGCTCTACGAAGTTGCTGGCGTTGAGGCCACTGAGCAATGCCTGCGCCGGGTCGGCCTTGGGCGCTTCGAATGGGGCCGGCTGCAGGGCACTGACGTCCATCAGTTCGGCGAGGTCGTTGAGGTTGCCGTAGGCTTGTTCGGCCACGGGCGCTGCAGTGGTGGTGGTTTCCTCGTCCTCCCACTCGGCCCGCCAGCGTGCGTAGGCCAATGCTTCTTCATAGGCTTCGCGCAGGCGCTGGAAGCCTTCGGCGTCGTCGTCCGGGCGGCAGCTTTTCAGCAGCCGCGCATAGGTACGCTTGATGGTGCGTTCGTCGGCTTCTTCCGGCAGTTGCAGCACGGTCCAGCAATTCATGGGGTGTTCCCTCAGCGCCAGAACCCGTTGTCGAGCTGTTCAAGTTGACGGGTCAGTTCACTGCGGGCGTCGCGGATCCGGCGTTCGTCCTGGGTGTCGAGCACCTGCTGGAACTGGCCGGCCCAGTGCCCGAGTTGCTCGCGCAGTTCGCCGAGGCTTTCCTGATAGAGCCGTTCGAGGCGCGCGGTGAGTACGGTGTTGACCTGTTGGTCGCGCGGGTGAACCTTCAACTGTGCCAGGGCTTGCAGGCGTTGCTGGATTTCTTCCGGGTTCAGCACACCGGGGTTGTTCTCGATCACCAGGGAGTGTTGCTCGCCGGTCAGCGGGATACTCACCTGGGCTTCCAACAGGCCGTTGTTGTCGTAGGTGAAGCGCACGTCCAGCGAGACTTCACCCGCCTTGCGCTTGGGCACGGCGATGTCCAGTTGGCCCAGCTCGATGTTGTCTTTGACCAGGCGGCTTTCGCCTTGGTA
The DNA here is from genome assembly GCF_002255865.1 of Pseudomonas sp. PGPPP1. Taxonomy (NCBI): domain Bacteria; kingdom Pseudomonadati; phylum Pseudomonadota; class Gammaproteobacteria; order Pseudomonadales; family Pseudomonadaceae; genus Pseudomonas; species Pseudomonas sp. PGPPP1. Next base: position 111,018 of record NZ_NKIG01000009.1, read on the forward strand.
GATCTTGAGCAGCACCTGGCTCTGGTTGTCATGCAGGGTGACCACGGTCTTGACTCGGCTGACCGGTACGCTGCTGTTGCGTTCGATCAGCGGCAGGTAGTGGCCGCTTTCGATATGGCTGCCGTACTGGTTTGAGGTTTCGATGCCCAGGGTGTAGGGGCATACGTCGGTCAGCACCACTTCTTCCAGCGCCGCCGAACGGGCCTTGAGCGCGGCCTGGATCGCGGCGCCATGGGCGACCACCTGGTCTGGGTCGAGGCTGATGGACGGGAAGCGGCCGAATAAACCGGCGGCAAGTTTGCGCACCAGCGGCATGCGCGTGGTACCGCCTACCAGCAGGATTTCATCGAGGTCGCCGACCCGAATCCGCGCATCGCGCAAGGCGCGTTCGATGGGCGCACGCAGGCGCTCCAGTAGCGGGGTGTACAGCTTGGCGAGTTCTTGCTGGGTGATGGTTTTCACCCATTGCTGGCCGTCCACACGCAGGGCGAAGTCGGCGCTGTCATCTTGACCGAGGGCCTTGCGCACACGCTCGGCTTCACGGCGCAGGGCTTGCAGCACGCTGCTGGTGGGCGGGAAACCCTGGGCATTGCGCTGGCTGTCGACGAAGTGTTCCAGCAGCAGGGTGTCGAAGTCTTCTCCGCCGAGGAAGTTGTCGCCAGCACTGGCGCGCACTTCCATGACGCCGTCGAACAGCTCGATGATCGACACGTCAAAGGTACCGCCGCCAAGGTCGAACACCAGGAACGAGGTTTCTTTGTCACGCTGGTGCAAGCCGTAGGCGAGGGCTGCGGCGGTGGGTTCGTTGATCAGCTTGTCGACGTTGAGCCCCGCCAATTCACCGGCGATGCGCGTGGCTTTACGCTGGCCGTCGCTGAAATAGGCGGGCACGCTGATCACGGCTTCGGTGACGGTATGGCCGTAGGTGCGTTCGATATCTTCCTTGAGGCTTTTGAGCACCAGCGCGGAGAGCTCTTCCGGGCGGAACGATTTGTCGCCCAGGCGCACTTCGGTGGCACTGCCCATGAAGCGCTTGAACAATGAAGTGGTGAGGTGCGGGTGGGTGTGCAGGCGCTCTTTGGCGGCCTGGCCTACCAGGATGCGGCCTTGGTCATCCAGGCCGACCACGCTTGGGGTCAGCAACTGGCCAAGGGCATTGGGGACTAGTTCGGCGGCATCACCGCGCCATACCGCTGCAAGACTGTTAGTGGTCCCCAGGTCGATTCCTACGATCATTACGACAAGCTCCCTCTGTGGTCTGTAAGAATCTGTGACCAATTTTATCCTGAAAGGTTGAGCGAAAAGCAAGGAGGGCAGGCCCGCTCACTACAGACGGGCATAAAAAAACCGCTTCCGGTGAGGGAAGCGGTTTTGTTTATCTACAGCAGCGCTATCAGAACAACTTCAGCGCCGGTGCTTCTTCTTTCAACGGCTCGTTCTTCGCAGTCTGCTCGCTCCAGCCACCGCCGAGGGCCTTGTACAGGTTGACCTCGCTGGTGAGCTGCGCCAGGCGGTCGGTGATCAGCGATTGCTGGGCACTGAACAGTTGGCGCTGGGCGTCGAGGAACGTCAGGTTGCTGTCGACACCAATGCGATAGCGACGCTCGGCCAGGCGGTAGTAGTCCTGGTTGGCGGCGACGAAACCACGTTGCGCTTCCAGTTGCTGCTTGTAGGTTTCACGTGAGGCGAGGCCGTCCGAGACTTCCTGGAAGCCGGTCTGGATCGCTTTCTCGTAGTTCGCCACGTTGATCTCTTTCTGGATCTTCGAGTAGTCCAGGCTGGCCCGCAGGCTGCCGGCGTTGAAGATCGGGATGTTGATCTGCGGGGCGAACGACCAGGTGCCCGAGCCGCCTTTGAACAGGCCGCCCAAGGTTGGGCTCGCGGTACCGGCACTGGCCGTCAGGCTGATGCTCGGGAAGAACGCTGCACGCGCCGCGCCGATGTTGGCGTTGGCGGCCTTGAGGTTGTACTCGGCCTGAATGATGTCGGGACGACGTTGCAGCAGGTCCGATGGCAACCCGGCCGGCACTTCGCTGAGCAGGTTATCCGACAGCGGCTGGCTGGCGATATTCGCCGGCAGGCCAGTGCCCAGCAGCAGGGTCAGGCTGTTCTCGTCCTGGGCGACCTGGCGGGTGTAGCGCGCCAGGGCAACCCGGGCGTTTTCCACCGAGGTACGCGCCTGGCTGAGATCGAGGGCCGAGGCCACGCCCACTTCGTTGCTGCGCGAGGTCAGCTTGTAGCTCTGCTCGTAGGCACCCAGGGTGTCCTGGGTGAGCTTGAGCAGCTCTTTGTCGGCCTGCCAGGTCAGGTAGGCGTTGGCCACGCTGGCCACCAGGCTGATCTGGGTACTGCGGCGTGCTTCTTCAGTGGCGAAGTACTTTTGCAGGGCTTCTTCACTCAAGCTGCGTACGCGACCGAACAGGTCCAGCTCATACGAGCTGATACCAAGGCCAGCCGAATATTGGCTGGTGATGGTCGACTCGCCGGTCTGTGACAGCTTGGCCGGAGTACGCGAACGGCTACCGCTGCCCGTGGCCGATACGGCCGGGAACAGGTCGGCACGCTGGATCTGGTACTGCGCCGCGTAGGCGTCGATGTTCAGGGCCGCGACACGCAGGTCACGGTTGTTCACCAGCGCCGTCTGGATCAGCTGTTGCAGGGCAGGGTCATGGAAAAACTGCTTCCAGCCTTGCTCGACAGCGGCCTGGCTCGGCGCCTGGGCCGACGAATACGCCGGCCCCTGCGGGAACTGGGCGGCCACCGGCGCCTCAGGGCGCTGATAGTCAGGTATCAGCGAGCAGCCACTGAGCACGAATGCCGTGACGGCTAAGGAAAGGAGCGACTTGCTCATTGGCCAGCCTCTTTAGGAGTTTCAGTAGTTTCAGTCTTTTTGCGCTCGCCAGCGGAGGACACGGTCGCAAAGAACAGCGGCACCCAGAAGATCGCCAAGACAGTGGCCGTGATCATACCGCCAATTACGCCGGTACCGATGGCGTGCTGGCTGCCCGAGCCGGCACCGCTGGAAATTGCCAGCGGCAGTACACCAAGCATGAACGCCATGGACGTCATGATGATCGGACGCAGGCGCATACGGGACGCCTCGATGGCTGCTTCGACGATGCCCTTGCCTTGTTCGTGGAGTTCTTTGGCGAACTCCACGATCAAGATGGCGTTCTTCGCTGCCAGGCCCACCGTTACCAGCAAGCCCACCTGGAAGAACACGTCGTTGGACAGCCCGCGCAGGCTGGTGGCGATCAATGCACCGATCACGCCCAGTGGGACCACCAGGATTACTGCGATCGGGATCGACCAGCTTTCGTACAGTGCCGCGAGGCACAGGAACACTACCAGCAGCGACAGGGCGTACAGCGCAGGTGCCTGGGAGCCGGACAGACGCTCTTCGTACGACAGACCGGTCCACGCATAACCGACGCCAGCCGGCAGGTCCTTGGCAATCCGCTCGACTTCCGCCATCGCGTCACCGGTACTGTAGCCAGGTGCCGGGGTACCGAGGATTTCCATCGCCGCTACACCGTTGTAACGCGAGAGCTTGGGCGAACCGTAGATCCACTTGCCCGACGAGATGGCCGACAGCGGCACCATCTTCCCGGAGGTGCTGCGCACGTACCATTTGTCGAGGTCTTCCGGCGACATCCGGCTGGCGGCATCACCCTGTACATACACCTTCTTCACACGACCACGGTCGATGAAGTCGTTGACGTAACTACCACCCAAGGCAATCGCCAGGGTGCTCTGGATGTCTGACAGGCTGATGCCTTGGGCGCTGGCCTTCTCGTCGTCAACGGTCAGCTCGTACTGCGGCTCATCGTTCACGCCGTTGGGGCGCACACCCGCCAGGATCTTGCTTTGTGCGGCGGCACCGAGGAACTGGTTGCGTGCAGCCATCAGCTTCTCGTGGCCGACGCCACCCTGGTCTTGCAGGAACACGTCGAAACCCGTGGCGTTACCCAGTTCCAGAACCGAAGGCGGCACGATGGCAAATACCATGGCGTCCTTGAAGGCCCCGAAGAAGTAACCCTGGGCACGCTTGGCCACTTCGAATACCGACATGGACGAATCACGTTCATCCCATGGCTTGAGCATCACGAACGCCAGGCCCGAACTCTGGCCACGACCGGCGAAGTTAAAGCCGTTCACGGTGAATACCGACTTCACAGCCTTGCCTTCGCCCGGCTCACCTTCCTTGTCGTTCAACAAGAAGGCGCGCATATCATCGATGACTTTCTGCGTACGTTCAGCCGAAGAACCCACCGGTGTCTGAACCTGGGCAAAGATCACACCCTGGTCTTCCTCTGGCAGGAACGCGCTTGGAATACGGGTGAACATCCAGATCATGCCAGCCAGGATCAGCGTGTAGACCAGGAATGCCGGGATCTTGTGCTTGATCATGTTGCCCACGCCGCGCTCGTAGCTCAGTACGCCACGGTCGAAGGTGCGGTTGAACCAGCCGAAGAAACCACGCTTGGGTTGGCCGTGCTTCTCGGGGTCGATTGGCTTGAGCATGGTGGCGCACAGGGCCGGGGTGAAGATCAGGGCAACCAGTACCGACAACGCCATCGCCGAAACAATGGTGATCGAGAACTGACGGTAGATTACACCCGTGGAGCCGCCGAAGAACGCCATCGGCAGCAGTACCGCCGACAGTACCAGCGCGATACCCACGAGGGCGCCCTGGATCTGGCCCATGGACTTGACCGTCGCCTCCTTGGGCGACAAGTGCTCCTCGGCCATTACCCGCTCGACGTTTTCCACCACAACGATGGCGTCGTCCACCAGCAAGCCGATGGCCAGGATCATGCCGAACATGGTCAGGGTATTGATGGTAAAACCGAACGCCGCCAGGATGCCGAAGGTACCCAGCAATACCACCGGAACCGTCATGGTGGTGATGATGGTGGCGCGGAAGTTCTGCAGGAACAGGAACATCACCAGGAACACCAGCACGATCGCTTCGACCAGGGTGTGTACTACACCGGAGATCGATTCGGTGACCACAGGCGTGGTGTCATATGGCACCACTGCCTTCATGCCAGGCGGGAAGAACGGTTCCAGGGAGGCCACGGTTTCACGGATGGCCTTCGCTGTGTCGAGGGCGTTGGCGCCAGCTGCCAGCTTGATCGCCATACCGGATGCCGGCTTGCCGTTGAACTGCGCACTGATGCTGTAGTTCTGGCCGCCCAGTTCGATACGGGAAACGTCACGCAGGCGGACCTGCGAGCCATCGGTGTTGACCTTCAGCAGGATCTTGCCGAACTCTTCGGCGCTTTGCAGACGGGTCTTGCCGATGATGGTGGCGTTGAGCTGAGTGCCGGGCAGGGCTGGCAAGCCACCCAGTTGACCGGTGGCCACCTGGACGTTCTGTGCCGCGATGGCGCTGCTGACGTCTACCGGGGTCAACTGGTAGTTGTTCAGCTTGGCCGGGTCGAGCCAGATACGCATGGCGTACTGCGAACCGAACACCTGGAAGTCACCTACACCCGCGGTACGGGAAATCGGGTCCTGGATGTTGGACACGATGTAGTTGGAGAGGTCGTCCTTGGTCATGCTGCCGTCTTCCGACACCAGGCCAATCACCATCAGGAAGTTCTTCACCGACTTGGTCACGCGGATACCCTGCTGCTGCACTTCTTGCGGCAGCAGTGGGGTCGCCAGGTTCAGCTTGTTCTGCACCTGAACCTGGGCGATGTCCGGGTTGGTACCCTGGTTGAACGTCGCGGTGATGGTCATGCTGCCGTCGGAGTTACTGTCCGAGGCGACATAACGCAGGTTGTCGATACCGTTGAGCTGTTGCTCGATGACCTGTACCACGGTGTCCTGCACGGTTTGTGCAGACGCGCCTGGGTAGGTCACCTGGATATCAATGGCGGTTGGCGCAATGGCCGGGTATTGGTTGATGGGCAACTTCAGGATCGACAGTGCCCCGACCAGCATGATCACCAGGGCAATTACCCAGGCGAAAATGGGACGGTCGATAAAAAATTTCGACATGGGTTACTCCCCCTGGCCAGCAGCGGCGGCAGGAGCAGGAGCAGAACCGGCAGGTTTGGCGTTGTCGGCGTCCTTGACCTTGACTTCGATGCCCGGCTTGATGAATTGCAGGCCTTCGGTGATCACGCGGTCACCGGCTTTAAGGCCATCTTCCACCAGCCAGTAGGCGCCGGAAGTGCGGTTGGCAACCAGTTGACGCTGTTCGACCTTGTTGTCCTTGTTCACCACCAGTGCGGTTGGAATGCCCTTGATGTCGCGGGTCACGCCTTGCTGCGGTGCCAGGATGGCCTTGCTGTTCACACCGGCTTGCAACTGGGCGTGTACGAACATGCCCGGCAGCAGGGTGTGGTCAGGGTTGGGGAACACGGCGCGCAGGGTCACGGAGCCGGTGGTCTGGTCAACCGAGACTTCGGAGAACTCCAGCTTGCCGTCCAGCTTGTAGGCACTGCCGTCTTCCAGGGTCAGCTTGACCTTGGCGGCATTTTCACCGGCTTTTTCCAGTTGGCCGCTTTCCAGGTCGCGGCGCAGCTTCAGCATTTCGGCCGAGGACTGCGTGACGTCGACGTAGATCGGGTCCAGTTGCTGGATCACGGCCATGGCATCGGTCTGGCCGTTGCTGACCAGTGCGCCTTCGGTTACCGAAGAACGGCCGATACGCCCGGAGATCGGCGCGAACACTTTGGTGTAGCGCACGTTGATCTGGGCGGACTGCAGGTTGGCTTCGGCGGTCATGCGGTTGGCGACGGCGGTGTCGTATTCCTGGCGGCTGACGGCTTGCTCATCGACCAACTGCTTGTAGCGGTCGGTGATGGACTTGGTCTGGGTCAGGCTGGCTTGTGCGCTTTTGAGGGTGGCGTCATACACCGACGGGTCGATCTGGTAGAGCTGTTGCCCTTCCTTCACGTCGCCGCCTTCCTTGAACAGGCGCTTGAGAATGATGCCGTTGACCTGAGGACGAACTTCCGCGATGCGGTAGGCCGTGGTGCGGCCTGGCAGCTCGGACGTCAGGGTAAAGGCTTGCGGTTGAATGGTGACCACGCCGACCTGAGGTGTTTGAGCGGGCGGAGCCGCTTCTTCCTTTTTACATCCGCTGAGCAGCGATGCCAGGGCGACGGCAGTGACCAGAGCGGTAACAGCTGGCTTAAGTTGCATGAAGATCCTCGGGTCAGGCGCGCAGAGTGCGCACAAGAAGTGTGGAAGGGTAAAAAACAAGCTGTGAGTGGATAAGTAGCTTGCTACGCAATATACTTACGTTCATGGTTGTTTGTAAACTCTTGACAGGCTTCGCGGAATGTTGACAAAGCAACGCCCAAAGCCTCGATTCCATTACGTTCGGTACCCATGACGGTGCCGTCCCACAAATATTCGGATGATCGTTAGCCGCTATTAATTCTGCGTTAACAATAGTCCCAAGTGTCCTGATTGAGGTTTTACTGCCATGGTTCGTCGCACCAAAGAGGAAGCTCAGGAAACGCGAAGCCAAATTCTCGAAGCCGCCGAACAGGCCTTTTACGAGCGCGGTGTTGCGCGGACCACGCTGGCGGAAATCGCTGCGTTGGCGGGCGTGACGCGTGGGGCTATCTATTGGCATTTCAGCAACAAGTCCGATTTGCTCCAGGCGTTGCTCGACACGCTGCATGAACCCCTGGATGAATTGGCCCGGGCGAGTGAGAGCGAGGATGAAGTCGACCCGCTGGGCTGCATGCGCAAGCTGTTGATTCATTTGTTCCATCAAGTGGCCCTGGACCCGAAAACCCGGCGCATCAACGAGATCTTGTTTCATAAGTGCGAATTCACCGATGAAATGTGCGACATGCGCCGCCAGCGCCAGACCCACAGCCAGGAATGCAACCTGCGCATCGGCCTGACATTGCGTAACGCGGTCCATCGCGGGCAACTCCCGGAAAATCTCGACACCACCCGTGGTGCGGTGTGTATTCATGCCTACATCAACGGGCTGATTGGCCAGTGGCTGCTGGTGCCTGACAGCTTCAAGCTGCACCAGGAGGCAGAACGCTGGGTTGATGCCGGGCTGGACATGCTGCGCCTGAGCCCTAGCCTGCGCAATTAAGACAAAATGCGTAATTGCATCATGTTGTGTCAACAGTAAAGACCAGAGACAGTCAATCGTCCCTATGCCTGATTGGTGGGGTGACTTTATATACGGGCTGGCGGGCGGTTGATAGGTAGCCGCCTAAGTATTTTGTAGCGATATTGTTGCAAGGCTGTGAAGGAGTGTTTCCCGCAGCCCAAGAAAAAGCCCCGGTCATTGTGAGCCGGGGCTTTTTCGTTTCAGCGGGTTACGTCAGATCGCCAATGTCGGGTAGTCGATATAACCGACCGGGCCTTTGCCGTAGAAGGTTTCCGGGTGGGCTTCGTTCAGCGGCGCATCGGCTTTCAAACGCGCCGGCAGGTCCGGGTTGGCAATGAACGGCACGCCAAATGCCACTGCATCTGCCTTGCCCGCCGCCAGCCAGGCGTTGGCGCTGTCCTTGGTGAAGCGTTCGTTGGCGATGTACACGCCGCCGAAGGCTTTTTTCAGCTGTGGGCCGAGGCTGTCAGCGCCTTCCTTCTCGCGGGAGCAGATGAACGCGATGCCTCGCTTGCCCAACTCACTGGCCACGTAGGTGAAGGTTTCCGCCAGGTTGTCGTCACCCATGTCATGGGCGTCGGCACGCGGTGCCAAGTGCACGCCCACACGACCGGCGCCCCAGACTTCGATGGCCGCGTCGGTCACTTCCAGCAGCAGGCGCGCACGGTTTTCCAGCGAGCCGCCGTAGTTGTCGGTGCGGTGGTTGGTGCTGCTTTGCAGGAACTGGTCGAGCAGGTAGCCGTTGGCACCGTGGATTTCCACGCCGTCGAAGCCAGCGGCTTTGGCGTTCTCGGCACCGGTGCGATAGGCGTCGATGATGTCGGCGATTTCAGCAGTTTCCAGGGCGCGCGGTGTCGGGTAGTCGGCCAGTGGGCGAACCAGGCTGACGTGGCCTTTGGCTTGGATCGCGCTCGGGGCAACCGGGGCTTCGCCGTTCAGGTAGGACTCATGGGAGATCCGGCCAACGTGCCACAGTTGCAGGAAGATCTTGCCGCCTGCGCCGTGAATTGCTTTGGTCACGTTGGCCCAGCCGCGTACCTGGTCGTTGGACCAGATGCCCGGGGTGTCCGGGTAGCCCACGCCCAGCGGCGTCACGGAGGTGGCTTCGCTGAGGATCAGCCCGGCGGAAGCACGTTGCACGTAGTACTCGGCCATCAGCGCGTTGGGCACGCGGCCGGCATCAGCGCGGCAGCGGGTCAGCGGCGCCATGATGATGCGGTTCGACAGTTCCAGGTCGCCCAGTTTGATTGGATCGAAAATAGTCGTCATGGGAAAACACCTTTGTCTTTGAAGTGGATCAGTTGGTCGCAGGGGCCAGGTCGGCATCGCCGCCCTGACGGAAAGTAATCAGGGTTACCAGCAGCGCAAGAATCGCCAGGGCGCCAGCGGCCAATGGCACGCTGGTCAGGCCGAAGCCGTGGGCAATCACCGTGCCGCCCACCCAGGCGCCGAGGGCGTTGCCGATGTTGAAAGCGCCGATGTTCAGGGTCGACACCAGGTTCGGCGCGGCCTTGCCGAAGGTCACCACGTTGATCTGCAGCGCAGGCACGGCGGCAAACGCGGCGGTGGCCCACAGGAATAGGGTGATTTCGGTCGGAATGATCGCAACGCTGGTCCAGGTCAGGGCCGTGGAAACCACCGCCATGCTGATGAACACGCCGATCAAGGTGGCTGCCAGGCGCTTGTCCGCCAGCTTGCCGCCGATGATGTTGCCCAGGGTCAGGCCCAGGCCGATCAACAGCAGGGTCCAGGTCACGCCGTTTGGCGATACGCCGGTGACATCGCCGAGCAACGGGGCGACATAGGTGAAAAGGGTGAACATCGACGCGGAGAACAACGCGGTCATGGTCAGCGACAACCAGATACCGGCCCCTTTGAGCGCGGCCAGTTCGGCGCGCATGTCGAGTTTTTCTTCATCACGCTTGGCCGGCAGGAAGCGGATCAGGCCGATCAGGGCCACCACCCCAATTACCGTCACGGCCCAGAAGGTCGAGCGCCAGCCAGCGGCCTGCCCCAGTGCGGTACCCAGCGGCACGCCCAGCACGTTGGCCAAGGTCAAGCCGGTGAACATCAAGGCCACGGCCGAGGCGCGCTTGTTGGCCGGCACCAGGTTGGCGGCGACGACAGAACCAATCCCAAAGAACGCACCGTGGCACAGCGCGGTGACCACACGGGCAAACATCAGCACGTTGTAGTCGCTGGCCAGGGCGCAGAGCAGGTTGCCAATAATGAAGATGCCCATCAACGCTACCAGCGCAGCCTTGCGTGGCAGCTTGGCGGTGGCCAGTGCCATGAACGGTGCGCCGATGGCCACGCCCAGGGCATAGCCGGTGACCAGCCAACCCGCGCCGGGAATCGACACGCCCAAGTCCGCCGCCACATCGGGTAACAGGCCCATGATGACGAACTCGGTGGTGCCGATGGCGAAGGCGCTCAGGGCCAGTATGAGTAGCGAGAGGGGCATTATCGTTTCCTTGTTACAGCGGTTCGCTGATTTCAGTGCTGAGCTCTGTGATGAGTGCATCGAGGAACGCTTGGATGGTGTCCTCGTTGCGTTTGAAAAAGTGCCACTGCCCGGCCTTCTGGCTGCTGATCAAGCCTGCGCGTTGCAGGGTGGCCAGGTGGGCCGACACGGTCGACTGGGACAAGCCGCAGCGCTGGTCGATCTGCCCGGCGCAGATGCCGTATTCGTGGTTGTGCAATTGCTCGGGGAATTGCACTTTCGGGTCTTTCAGCCAGTTGAGGATGTCTCGCCGTACTGGGTGCGCCAGGGCTTTTATTATTTCGTCGAGGTCGATGGACATGGCAGATGCTCGGTGTCTTGAAGCGTTATATCGCGATGAAGCGAACCTTAAATCGTTATATCCCGATATACCAATATGAATTTGGTCTTAATCCAGATTAAATCGGTATATCGGGTTATAACGATACGTTGACGGCAGTGCTAAACTGCGCGCCATGAATTATCTCGCACATCTGCACCTGGGCGGCCAACTTCCTGCGCAATTGCTGGGCAGCCTGTATGGTGACTTCGTCAAAGGCCGCCTGCAGGGCCAGTTCAACCCGCAAATCGAGGCGGCGATCCAGTTGCATCGGGCCATCGACCGCTTTACCGACAGCCACCCGTTGGTGGGGGAGGCGTTGTCGCGCTTCAGCCTGACCCGCAGACGTTATGCCGGAATCGTCCTCGACGTGTTTTTCGACCATTGCCTGGCGCGGGATTGGGCGTTGTATGCCGACCAGCCGCTGGAGCGCTTCACCTCGCAGGTGTACCGCGTGCTGGCCGCTGAACCGCAGTTGCCGGGGCGGTTGGCGCAGATTGCGCCGTGGATGGCGGCGGATGATTGGTTAGGGTCTTACCGCGAGTTTGCGGTGATGGAGCAGGTACTGCGGGGGATTTCGCGGAGGCTGACGCAGCCGCAGGAGTTGGGGTTTGCGATGCAGGAATTGCGCGAGTTGTATGAGCCGTTGAGTGAAGATTTCCGGGTCTTCTACCCCGAACTGCAAGCCTTCGCACAAAGCCATCTGATCACTGAGATCTAAATGTGGGAGCAGGCAAGCCAGCTCCCACATTTGAATGGTGTTCAGGCGGCAAATGCAGGTCGAGCATCCACCTGCTCTGCCTCCGGCACCGGCCCAAACAACGCCTTCTGCACCGCCTGCTGCGCTTGATACGCCAGCGCCGCACGCTCCTGCCCGGCACAGGCAATCGGCTTGAGCACATGAATCTCCACATCGCCCTGGTCATTGGCAAACAGGCGCATCAGGTGCGAGAGCAAATCATCATCGCCAATAAACGGCGCCAGTGGGTCGACCTGGCCATCGCGCAGGTAACGGATCGCCACCGGTTGCAGCGCTACGTCTGCATCAATCGCACTGGCCAACAAACGCCCATGGAAGGTGCGCAGGCTGCGCCCATCGGTGGTGGTGCCTTCGGGGAACATCAGCAGCGGGTGCTGTTGTTCCAGGTGACGGGTCATCTGCTTGCGGATCAACTGGCTATCGCCTGAACCACGGCGGATAAACAAACTGCCAGCCTTGGCCGCCAACCAACCGGCCACCGGCCAGGTGCGCACTTCGGCCTTGGACAAAAACGACATCGGCGCAACGGCGCCCAGCAATGGAATATCGGTCCACGACACGTGATTGCTCACCCACAGCATCGGCTGCGTTGGCAACTCACCGTGTACCGTCACGCGAAAGGGCAGGGCATTGGTCAGGCGCGCCATGAAAAATCGCGACCAGCGCTGGCGACGCACCATCGAGTTGGCAATGCCCAGGCGCTCAAACACTCCAAACACGCTGGCCATGCTCAAGCCCAGCGCCACCACCAACAGCACGCGGGCAATGCGCCCGTACACCCGCAGGCGGCTCATCACATTGCAGCCTTGAAGTGGCGCGCATAACGCGGGCACAACTCGTCGCGCTTGAGCAGGATGAACACGTCGGCCACTTGGAAATCTTCATCCCAGCACGGCTCGCCGCAGATCTTCGCACCCAGGCGCATGTAGGCCTTGAGCAGTGGCGGCATTTCTGCGATCACGTTGGACGGCAGGTCCAGCGCCGGCAATGGCTTTTTCGGTTCGGCGCGCAGGTGTTCGTTGCACAGGTAGCGTTCACGCAGGCGCTGCATGATCGCGTGGGCCTGGATGCCGCCGTCGTGCATCGGAATGCTCGCGCAGCCCATCAGGTAGCTGTAGCCGCCTTGGTTCAGCACTTCGGCCAATTCGCCCCACAACACGGCGATGGTGCCGCCGTTGCGGTAGGCCGGGTCGACGCAGGTGCGGCCGATTTCCAGGATCGGGCCTTGCAGGTGGAGCAAGCCATGCAAGCTGAATTCTTCTTCGCTGTAGAACCGGCCCAAGGTGCTGGCAGCCTGGTGATCGAGCAAACGGGTGGTGGCCACCAAGCGACCGCTGTTCAAGTCCCGCACGCCGATGTGGCTGCAGTGAACATCATAGTCATCCATGTCCAGACCCAGTTCCGCGCCTTTCAGTTTGGCGTTGAATTCGCCGCTGAACACGTTGAACCGCAGGGCCTGGGCTTCCTGCAACGCCTGTGCGCCAACCAGGCGTTCGGCTTGCAGACGGCGTTCATTGCCGGTGTCGCTGATGCGGGCGATCTGAGTCATAGCGAGTCTCCGAGTGCCGGCCACGATTTCGGCCGGTCGACTTTGTTGTCCAAAGTCAGGCTATGGAGGCCCGGTGTCATCTCCATGAAGTTATGGTGACGCTTGGATGACAGCCCTCTTGTCGCAAATCTGTCATCACCCTCGGCTAGGCTCGCGGGCTTGAATGCCCCCTTGAGTCTGCGTCCATGGTCAGAGGCCTGTTGTGTGTTGCCCTGCTGTTCGTCACCGTTAGTGCCCACGCCGAAACCTGGCCTGACAAAGATTGGGCCAAAGGCACCGCACTCTCTGACCCTGCCGTTGATGCCCTGAATGCCTACGCTTTCCCGCCGCGTGATGACACTACCCGCCAAGGCGTCCGCACCGATGCGTTGCTGGTGATCCGTGATGGCGAGATCATTTACGAACGCTACGCGTCACCGACCACCGCCAGCACGCCGCACCTGACCTGGTCCGTCAGCAAAAGCCTGATGGCCACCGTGTTGGGGGTGGCCTACGGTGAAAACCGCTTCAAGCTGACCGACCCCGCTGCACGCTTTTACCCACCGATGAAGCAACACCCGAAGGTCACCATGGGCGATTTGCTGCACTGGGCCTCGGGCCTCGACTGGCAGGAAGACTATGAGTTCGCGCCGCTGAAATCCTCGGTGGTGGCGATGCTCTACACCCGTGGCCGCAACGACATGGCCGAGTTCGCAGCAGACACCGAGGCCGCCAGCGCACCGGGCCAGACCTTCCGATACTCCAGCGGTGACAGCAATATCCTGTCCGCCACCCTTAAAGGCATGCTCGGCCATAAGGCTTATATGAGCTACCCGTGGGATGCGCTGTTCAAGCCGTTGGGCATACGCAGCGCTACGTGGGAAACCGATGCCGATGAAACGTTCGTTGCCTCGTCCTACGCCTACCTCACTGCCCGCGACTTGGCCCGCGTGGGCCTATTGATGGCGCGCGACGGTCGATGGGGCGAGCAGCAGTTGTTGCCTAAAGAATGGGTCGCCTTCAATCGCGAACCTTTCGCCAACTACAGAGCCGGTCAGGATGAAGCCGTGCCGGGCGGTCAGTGGTGGCTCAATAAAGGCGCCCCGAGACCCTGGCCCGACGCCCCCGGCGACACCCTCGCCGCGCTCGGCCACTGGGGCCAGGCATTGTTCGTGATGCCCGCCGAACACCTGGTCATCGTGCGCTACGGCGACGACCGCGACGGCAGCTACCGCCATAACGACCTGCTCAAACGCGTGCTCGCGGCGGTGCAACCATGATCCGTCGCCGGCCGTTTACCAGTGTGTTTCTACTATTGATCATCGCCCTGTTGGGTTGGACATGGCACGAGCGCGTCAACCTGCAAGCCTTCCCCGACATCATTGCGGCGTATACGGCCAAGGAATATTGCTCGTGTCGCTATGTCGAGAACAATCCGGCTGAGTATTGCCGGGGGTACGTGAAGCAATACGTGCCCACCAGTGCGTTCAGCGATAATCCGGAGCGCAGTGAAGTCACCGCGAGCGGACTCGGGCGTACCCACACCGCACGCTGGCTCGGTGACCGTCACGGTTGTCGCCTCACCCCCTGACACACCTCACCTCCTTTCGCTTGAGGTTCCACCCAGTGGAACCACCTTTGATTGTCCTCTCGCTCACATCGCGGTTAGCTGGCGGTGTGCAGCAAACAAGAACGGGAAGACCCGCCTGTGAGGAGAATCACCATGCGCCCACACCAGCACATCCTGGATTGGCTCAGCGACGTGGCCGGCGATTTGCACGCCGTGCGTCACGACATTCACGCCCATCCCGAACTCGGTTTTGAAGAAAACCGCACCAGCGCCCTGGTTGCGAAATCCCTGAGGGAATGGGGCTACGAGGTTCACACCGGTATCGGCAAGACCGGCGTGGTCGCTGTGCTGCGCAATGGCAGCAGCCCGCGAACCCTGGGCATTCGCGCCGATATGGACGCGTTGCCCATCATCGAAAACACCGGCGCGGCCTACACCAGCCAGCATGCCGGTTGCATGCACGCCTGTGGGCATGACGGTCACACCACCATGCTGCTCGGCGCCGCGCGCTACCTGGCGGCCACGCGGCAATTCGACGGCACGTTGAACCTGATTTTCCAACCCGCCGAAGAAGGCCAGGGCGGCGCCGAAGCCATGCTCGCCGACGGTTTGCTGGAGCGCTTCCCCTGCGATGGCCTGTTCGGCATGCACAACATGCCAGGCTTGCCGGCTGGGCATCTGGGCTTGCGCGTTGGGCCGATGATGGCGTCCCAGGATTTACTCACCGTCACCCTTGAAGGTGTCGGCGGCCATGGCTCCATGCCGCACTTGACGGTAGACCCGCTGGTGGCGGCGGCGAGTATGGTGATGGCGTTGCAGACGGTGGTGGCGCGCAACATCGACACCCAGGAAGCTGCCGTGGTCACGGTCGGCGCGCTGCAAGCAGGACAGGCTGCCAACGTGATTCCTCAAGAAGCGCTGTTGCGTTTGAGCCTGCGCGCACTCAATCCACAAGTGCGCGAGCAGATGCTGGAGCGCGTGTTCGCCATCATCCAGACCCAGGCCGCGAGCTTCGGCTGCACGGTGCAGATCGAACATCGCCCGGCCTACCCGGTGCTGGTCAATCATCCCGAAGAAACCGAGTTCGCCCGTCAGGTCGGCGTGGCCTTGCTCGGTGCGGACGCCGTGGACGGCGACACCCGCACGCTGATGGGCAGCGAAGACTTTGCCTGGATGCTGCAACGCTGCCCCGGCAGCTACCTGTTCATCGGCAATGGCGTGTCACGGCCGATGGTGCACAACCCCGCCTATGACTTCAACGACGACATCCTGCTGACCGGCGCCGCCTATTGGGGCGCGCTGGCCGAGAGCTGGCTCAAGCCTGCCTGACGACCGCCTTTTTTCTGCCGCTGGACCCTTTCCCACGATCGGTTGAATGGAGTGTTCCTCATGCAGACTTCACACACAGGCGTATCCCGCACCCGCCAGGTGGTGGCGGCCGTGATCGGCAATGCGCTGGAATGGTATGACTTCATCGTTTACGGCTTTCTGGCCAGCATCATTGCCCGGCAGTTTTTCCCGTCAGACGATGAATACGCTTCGTTGCTGATGGCCCTGGCCACCTTTGGCGTGGGCTTTTTCATGCGCCCGGTGGGCGGGATTTTGCTGGGCATGTATTCCGACCGCAAAGGCCGCAAGGCTGCGATGCAACTGATTATCCGGCTGATGACTGTGTCCATCGCGTTGATCGCCTTCGCGCCGAACTACGCCGCCATCGGCATGGGCGCGCCGATGCTGATCGTGGTGGCGCGCATGCTCCAGGGCTTCGCCACCGGTGGTGAGTACGCCAGCGCCACGGCGTTCCTGGTGGAAAGTGCGCCGGCTCATCGCAAGGGGCTTTACGGCTCCTGGCAGTTGGTAGGGCAGTGCCTGGCGGTGTTTGGCGGGGCGGCGATGGTGGCGATGGTCACGCACTTCTTTTCGCCGCAAACCCTCGACCTGTGGGGCTGGCGTTTGCCGTTTGTGTTTGGCTTGCTGATCGGCCCGGTGGGGCTGTGGATTCGCCGGCACATGGAAGACCCGGAAGAATTCATCGAGGCACGCAAGCAAGCCACCGGCCCGGCACCGAGCCTGATGCAAGTGGTGCGCGAGCATCGGCGCAGCATCCTGCTATCCATGGGCCTGGCCTGCGGCGCGACGGTGTCGTTTTACGTGGTGTTGGTGAACATGCCGACCTTCGCGCACAAGAGCCTCGACCTGCCGCTGGACCAGGTATTGATGGTGCAGATGTTGGCGGTGGCGCTGATGACCGTGGTGATCCCGCTGTCGGGCATGTTGTCGGATCGCCTCGGTCGGCGGCCGGTATTGATGGCGTTCACCCTGGCGTTTTTTGTGATGGTCTACCCGCTGTACGTGTGGGTAGCCGCCGCACCTTCCATCGAGCGTTTGCTGGTGATGCAGGTGATGCTGTGCACGGCCATCGGCGGGTTCTTCGGCCCGGCACCCACCGCGTTGGCCGAGCAGTTTCCCATCGAAGTGCGCTCGACCGGCGTGTCGGTCGCCTATAACGTAGCGGTCATGGTATTTGGTGGTTTCGCGCCGTTGATCGTTACCTGGCTGACCAAAGTACTGGGCACGCCGGTGGCGCCATCCTTCTACGTGCTGTTTGCTTGCGTGCTCACGCTATTGGGCACCTACTGCATGCAGGAGGCTCCGCGGGCCAAGAGGCCGCAGCCGTTTTCAAGTGAGGTGAAGCCTTGAGTATTGTTGATTGGGATGCCAGTGAGCTGTCGCGGGCGATTCATGCGCGGCAGGTCTCGTGCGAAGACGTGATGCGGGCGTACCTGGCGCAGATCCAGCGTTTCAACCCAGGAGTGAATGCGCTGGTGTCGCTGCGCGATGCCGACGAGGTGCTGGCCGAGGCGCGGGCCTGTGATCGTGAGTTGGATCAAGGCCGGTCACGTGGCTGGATGCATGGCATGCCCCAGGCGATCAAGGACCTGGCGGCCACCAAGGGCTTGCGTACCACATTGGGTTCGCCGTTGTTCGCCGAACATGTGCCCACTGAAGATGCCATCAGCGTGGCGCGGGTACGGGCCAGCGGCGCGATCATCATCGGCAAGACCAACGTGCCGGAGTTCGGCCTGGGTTCGCAAACCTACAACAGCCTGTTCGGCACTACCGGCAACGCCTACGACCCGCGTCTCGTCGCGGGCGGCAGCAGCGGCGGGGCGGCGGTGGCCTTGGCGCTGCGCATGCTGCCGGTGGCCGATGGCAGCGACATGATGGGTTCTTTGCGCAACCCAGCAGCGTTCAACAATGTGTTTGGCCTACGCCCGTCCCAAGGCCGTGTGCCGTATGGGCCGACGCCGGAATTGTTTGTGCAGCAACTGGGCACCGAAGGCCCGATGGGGCGCAGCGTGACGGATGTGGCGCGGTTGCTGAGCATCCAGGCGGGATATGACCCACGCGTGCCATTGTCATCCAAGGACGATCCGGCAGTGCTGGGCCAGCCCTTGCAGCGTGACTTCAAGGGCGCACGCCTGGGCTGGCTGGGGGATTACAACGGCTACCTGCCGATGGACGACGGCGTGTTGAGCCTGTGCGAATCGGCCCTCGGCGATTTCGTCACGTTGGGCTGCGAAGTGGAAAGTTGCCAGCCCGAGTTTTCCATGGCGCGCCTGTGGCGCAGTTGGTTGGTGCATCGCCATTGGCTGGTGCACGGTAACCTCGGCGCCGCCTATGCGAACCCGCAAAAGCGCACGCAGCTCAAGCCCGAGGCGCAATGGGAAGTGGAGGGTGGCCTGGGCTTGAGTGCCCAGCAGGTGTACCAGGCGTCGGTGGACCGCAGCGAGTGGTATCGCGCGTTGGCCAAACTGTTCGAACGTTACGATTTCCTGCTGTTGCCTACCGCCCAAGTGTTCCCTTTCGATGCACAACACGCCTGGCCACGCCTCGTCGGTGGGCGCGAAATGGACACCTATCACCGTTGGATGGAAGTGGTGATCGGTCCGACCCTGGCCGGTTTGCCGAGCATGAGTATCCCGGTGGGCTTCAACCCCCAAGGCCTGCCCATGGGCGTGCAGATCATCGGCCCGGCCCAGGCGGACCGTGCGGTGCTGCAATTGGCCTACGCCCACGAACAGCTGACGCAATGGGTGCAGCGTCGACCACCGGACTGCCTTGAATCGACAGGTTGATGCACGACCGGGCCTGTATCTTGCTGTGAAAAATGATCATCCACCGGCATCAGGGAGATCGAACATGGCCGACACAGGCACCGTACGCTCGGTTGAGCGCGCACTAGCAATTGTCGAGTTGCTGGGCGAGCACCAGGCCTTGGGGCTGGAGGAACTGCATTACCTCACGCATTTACCCAAGGCCACCGTGTCGCGCATGTTGCTCACGTTGCAGGATCAAGGCTGGGTCTACCGTGGCCTGAGCGACCGGCGTTACCGTCTGCGTGCCCGGCGCTTGTTCGGCGACACGCAGCAACGCTTCAAGCGCCAAATGGTGGAAAGCGCGGCGCCCTGGCTATTGGAACTCAGCGAGCGCACCGGGCTGGTGGTGGATTTGTCCTGCTTTGACGGCGAGCGCCTGGAAGTCATGGAAAGTGCGATCCCCGGCGTGCTGCGCAAGCTCTATCCCAATAACTGCCAGATCGTCGGCCAGCACGCCAGCCTGTTTCATTCGGCGATGGGCAAGGCGTGCCTCACGCAATTGCCGGCAGAAGAAGTGCAGCGTCTGGCGGGCAGGGAGCACGTGGCGGCGGATGAGCAATACCGTGCTTGCGAGCAAAGCCAGCACCAAGGGTTTGGCCAGCGGACAGAGGGGTATTGGGAATACCCGGTGCGGCTGCCGTTCCTGATACGCGCCGTGGCGTTGCCGGTACGGGCCAATGGGCGATTGGTGGGGAGCATGGCGCTGCATTGGCCAATGCACCAGGCGCCGGTGGAGCGGGTGTTGAGCTTGCACATGGCAAGCTTGGAGCAGACGGTGCGAGAGGTGCAGCAAGCACTGATCTAAAAGCATCCCCCAGCTCCCACACAAACCCTATCCCACATTGGATTTGCGCCGCTTGTTGGATTGCGCTTAAGGTTCGTGCAGGTTTTTCGCCCCACGAGTCTTTATGTCAATCAAACCCCTGGCCTTCGCCCTGCTGGCCGCCGCTGCCGTGCCAGCCCATGCCGACTGGTACCTGGATAACGAATCCTCACGCCTGTCGTTCGTCACCACCAAGAACACCGAGATCGCCGAAGTGCAGCGCTTTTTGGTGTTGCACGGCAAGGTCGACAGCAAAGGCGCAGCGCAGTTGGAAGTGGAGCTGGAGTCGGTCAACAGTGGCGTCCCGCTGCGTGACGAACGCATGCGCAATGAGCTGTTCGAGATCAAGACCTTCCCCGATGCGCTGATCAATGCGCAAATCAATCTGCAACCCATCAATGACCTGGCCCCCGGCGCGCAATTGGAGTTGCGTTTGCCATTGAGCGTCACCCTGCACGGCAAGACTCAAACCTACAGCGCCGAGCTGCTGGCCACGCGCCTGGATGACCGGCGTTTCCAGGTCGTGACCCTGGAGCCGGTGGTGCTGCATGCCGAGGATTTTGACCTGGCGCCAGGCGTGGCCACGTTGCGCAAGGCCGCCGGTTTGGCGTCCATCAGTCTGTCGGTGCCGGTGGGTGCGGTGCTGATCTTCACGGCGCGCTGAGCATGGCCGGCGCGGTGTTCCCGTGGCGCAGCGTCAACCGTTTCGAGTTGTTGATCGACGGGCCGAGCTTCTTCCCGCAGATGCTGGTGGACATTGCCCGCGCCGAGCGGCAAGTCGAGTTGGAGTTGTACCTGGTGGAAGCGGGTGCCTGTGCCGAGGCCCTGGTGCAGGCACTGGTACTTGCCGCCGAGCGTGGTGTGCAGGTGCGTTGCTTGTTCGATGACTATGGCAGCCTGGCGTTTAGCCTTGGGCTGCGCAAGCGCTTGACTGACGCCGGCGTGGAGCTGCGTTTCTACAATCGCCTGAGGTTGCGCCGCTGGATGCGCAACCTGTACCGCGACCACCGCAAGCTGTTGCTGGTCGATCAGCACGTCGCCTTTGTGGGCGGCACCGGCGTCACCGATGAGTTCTGGACGCCGGGCCAGGACACCGCCGACTGGCATGAAGTGATGGTGCAAATCAGCGGGCCCTTGGTGCTGGACTGGCAGGCGCTGTTCGACCGCCAGTGGCATGCCAACGCCGCCCGCCGGGAGTGGAAACCCGCCACCCGTTTCGGCCTCTCGCGCTTGCCCAAGATGCCCGCCACCGGACCGGGACTTGGGCGTGTCGCCTATGCCGACGCCCGCCAGCACCGCGACATCCTGCAGTCGCTGATCCGTGCATTAAACAGTGGCCAGCAACGTATCTGGCTGGCGACTCCGTACTTCCTGCCAACCTGGGGCGTTCGCCGTGCGTTGCGTCGAGCAGCGGGGCGCGGTGTGGATGTGCGGTTGTTGCTTACTGGCCCGCGCACCGATCATCCGTCTGTGCGTTATGCCGGGCACCGTTACTACCCGCGCCTGCTGCGTTCGGGGGTGCAGATTTTTGAATACCAGCCGTGCTTCCTGCACCTGAAAATGGTGCTGGTGGATGATTGGGTCAGCGTGGGGTCATGCAATTTCGATCATTGGAATTTGCGTTTCAACCTGGACGCCAACCTGGAGGCGTTGGACCCGCCATTGACGCAGGCAGTGGCGGGCAGTTTCGAGCGAGATTTTGCGCAGAGCCTGGCGGTGAGCCTGGAGGCATGGCAGGCGCGGCCGTTGTGGCGGCGGGTGAAGCAGCGGGTGTGGGGGTGGATTGATCGGTTGGTGGTTAACCTGTTGGATCGACGCGGCTAGCAAGAACACCACGAATCAAATGTGGGAGCTGGGCTTGTGTGGGAGCTGGCTGGCCTGCGATGGCATCACCTCGGTATGACTGAAACACTGAGGTGATGCCATCGCAGGCAAGCCAGCTTCCACACTGACCGCGTTTACAACTTTAGATCAGAGCAATTCAAACGTCTGCTGCTGCACATCCTGGGAGTCCAACCCAATCTGCACATTGAACTCACCCGGTTCCGCCGCGTACTTGAGCTGGGTGTTGTAGAACTTCAAGTCTTCCTCGGTGATGGTGAAGTGCAACGTGCGCTCTTCGCCAGCCTTGAGCATGACCTTCTGGAAGTTCTTCAGCTCCTTGATCGGGCGGATCATCGAGCCGGCCACGTCCTGGATATACAACTGCACCACGGTTTCGCCATCGACCTTGCCGGTGTTGGCCACGGTCACGCTGGCGTCGAGCTTGCCGGTCTTGTTCAGGGTGGTGGACGACAGCGCCATGTCCGACAGGGTGAACGTGGTGTAGCTCAGGCCGTAACCAAACGGGAACAGCGGCCCGGTGACGTCATCGAAGTACTGCGAGGTGTAGTTGCCCGGCTTGCCTGGGGTGAACGGGCGGCCGATGGTCAGGTGGTTGTAGTAGGTCGGAATCTGCCCCACCGAACGTGGGAAGGTGATCGGCAGCTTGCCCGATGGGTTGTAGTCACCAAACAACACGTCGGCGATGGCGTTGCCGCCTTCGGTGCCGGCGAACCAGGTTTCCAGGATCGCGTCGGCCTGTTGGTTCTCTTCCAGAATCGACAGCGGACGGCCGTTCATCAGCACCAGCACCAGCGGTTTGCCGGTGGCCTTGAGGGCCTTGATCAGGTCGCGCTGGCTTTGCGGGATGTTCAGGTCGGTGCGGCTGGAGGACTCGTGGGACATGCCACGGGACTCGCCCACGGCGGCCACGATCACGTCGGCATCCTTGGCGGCTTTTACCGCTTCATCAATCAGCACTTGCGGCGCACGGGTGTCATCCACCACTTCCGGCGCATCGAAATTGAGGAAGTTGAGGTAATCGACCACGGCCTTGTCGTTGGTGATGTTGGCACCACGGGCGTAGATCACTTTGCCCTTTTCACCGATCACCGCGTTCAAGCCGTCCAGCAGGGTCACCGACTGCGCAGGCTTACCGGCGGCCGCCCAACTGCCCATCATGTCGATGGGGGCCTTGGCCAGCGGGCCGACCAGGGCGATGGTCGCGGATTTTTTCAGCGGCAGGGTGTTGTTCTGGTTTTTCAGCAGTACCAGGCTGCGGCGTGCGATATCGCGAGCGTCGGCACGGTGCAGGCGGCTGTCGGCGTAGGTGTCGACCGGGTCATCTTCAGCCTTGCCGATGCGCAGGTACGGGTCCTTGAACAGGCCCATGTCGTACTTGGCGCCGAGCACTTCGCGCACGGCATTGTCGATGTCGCTCTGTTCGATCTCGCCGGACTTGAGCAGCCCCGGCAATTCCTTGCCATACAGCGAGTCGTTCATGCTCATGTCAATGCCGGCCTTGATCGCGAGCTTGGCGGCTTCACGCCCGTCCTTGGCCACACCGTGCTTGATCAGCTCGAAGATAGCGCCATGGTCGCTCACAGCCAGGCCCTTGAAGCCCCAGTCCTTGCGGAGCAGGTCGTTCATCAGCCAGGTGTTGGCGGTGGCGGGTACGCCGTTGATCGAGTTCAACGCCACCATCACGCCGCCGGAACCGGCCTTGATCGCCGCGTGGTACGGCGGCAGGTAGTCCTGGTACATCTTGACCGGGCTCATGTCGACCACGTTGTAGTCGCGACCGCCTTCCACCGCGCCATACAGGGCGAAGTGCTTGACGCTGGCCATGATGCTGTCGGCATTGGCCGGGCTTGCGCCCTGGAACGCCTTGACCATGACTTCGGCGATACGCGAGACGAGGTAGGTGTCTTCACCGAAGCCTTCGGAGGTGCGGCCCCAGCGCGGGTCGCGGGAGATGTCGACCATCGGCGCGAAGGTGATGTCGAGGCTGTCGGCGGCGGCTTCCTGGGCGGCGATGCGCCCGGAGCGGCCGATGGCGTCCATGTCCCAGCTGGAGGCCAGCGCCAGGCTGATTGGGAAGATAGTGCGGTGGCCGTGGATCACGTCGTAGGCGAAGAACATCGGGATCTTCAAGCGGCTGCGCATGGCCGCGTCCTGCATTGGACGGTTTTCCGGGCGGGTGATGGAGTTGAACGTGCCGCCGATGCGGCCAGCGGCGATTTCCTTGCGGATCAGCTCGCGGGGCATTTCGGGGCCGATGCTGATCAGGCGCAATTGGCCGATCTTTTCATCGAGGGTCATTTGCTTGAGCAGGTCGCTGACAAAGGCGTCCTTGTCTTTAAGCGCAGCAGGCTTTGTTTCTGCCCATACGGGGTGACTGGCCAGAGTGGCAACAAGGCCGAGCAAACACAGCTTTTTCATGAATATCCTTTTTCGGCTCACTGCACAGCGAAAATGCGCTGCTCTGCCAAAATGTGGGGAACATATGTTGTTGTTCGAGTGTTATTGCAGAAAATGCACCACACTTCTGAACTCTTATTTGTGCTGGGCATCTTTTTAGCTGATTGATCTGATGCAATCCAGTCGCGGCAGCGGATTATGCCTTACCGTTGCCAAATTCCATCAAGGTTCGCCAGGAGAAACACCATGCAAGCAGCACAAGGTTACCGTTGGGGCGTGAAAGCCGCGGTTTTGTTACTGATTAGTACCGTACTCAGCGGTTGCGGCATCAATAACATCCCCACCCTGGACGAACAGGCCAAGGCGGCCTGGGGCCAGGTACAGAACCAATACCAACGCCGTGCGGACCTGATCCCCAACCTGGTGGAAGTGGTCAAAGGCTATGCCACCCATGAGCAGGACACCCTCACCGCCGTGATCGAAGCGCGGGCCAAGGCCACCTCGATCCAGGTAGATGCCAGCACCCTCGACAACCCGGAAAAACTCAAGCAGTTCCAGCAAGCCCAGGATGGCCTGAGTGGTGCACTCAGCCGCCTGATGGTGGTGTCCGAGCGCTACCCGGACCTCAAGGCCAACCAGAACTTCCTGGCCCTGCAATCCCAGCTTGAAGGCACCGAAAACCGCATCGCCGTGGCCCGCCGCGACTTTATCCAGGCAGTGCAGGCCTACAACACCGAGATCCGCACATTCCCCGGCCGCCTGTGGCACAGCGTGATGTACAGCGACTTGCCGATCCGTGCCACGTTTGAAGCCACCAGCGCCGATGCCGATAAAGCACCGCAAGTGAAGTTCAAATAACGCTGCATTGAGGTGTCGATGCGTTTATTAAGGATAGGCCTGGCGCTGTGGCTGTTGGCCTGCGTGGGCGTGGCCCAGGCGGCGCTGACGTTCCCGGCGCTGACGGGGCGGGTGGTAGACACCGCGCAGATGATCGACCCGGCTACGCGCGCGCAACTGACCCAGCAATTGCAGGCGCTGGAGCAGACCTCGGGCGACCAGATCGTGGTGGTCACCGTGCCCGACCTGCAAGGCGTGCCCATTGAGGACTTTGGTTATCAATTGGGCCGCCACTGGGGTATCGGCCAAAAGGGCAAGGACAACGGCGCGCTGTTGATCGTCGCCCGAGATGAGCGCAAATTGCGCATCGAAGTCGGCTACGGCCTGGAAGGTGTGCTCACTGATGCGCAGTCGTGGGTGATCATCAACCAGGTGATTGCGCCGGCGTTCAAGGCCGGCAACTACAGCAAGGGCATCAGCGATGGCGTGGCGGCAATGCTGCAGGTGGTGGGCGGCGAACCGCTGGCGGTGCCGGCCCATGTGGCGGATGCCAACTTTGCCAAGGATAATCCCGGGTTTTCCATCGGGCTGTTTATCCTGCTGATCGGCGTGTTGTGGCTGTGTAATCGCCTGGGGCTGCCAGTGGGCGCGATCTTGCTGGCGATTCTCAGTAGTAGCGGACGCGGCGGCGGTGGAGGCGGCGGTGGCGGTGGTTTTCGGGGTGGCGGTGGCGGCTTCGGCGGCGGCGGGGCTTCGGGTGGCTGGTGATGATAATAATGAGAGAGCAAGCACAACCATGGCATTACTGACTGAACACGAGCAGCGCCAAGTCGCCGAAGCGATTGCCCGCGTCGAGAAAACCACCGACGCAGAACTGGTGACCGTCCTGGCCGCCCGCGCCGACGACTACGCCTACATTCCGCTGCTGTGGGCCAGCTTGATCGCCTTGGTGGTGCCGGGTGTGGTGCATTACCTGTCGGGCTACCTGACCATGTACACCCTACTGCTGGCGCAATGGGCGACGTTCATTGTGCTGTGCCTGGTGTTTCGCTTGCCCAAGGTCACCACACGTTTGATTCCACGCTCGGTACGCCACTGGCGTGCATCCAACCTGGCCCGGCGCCAGTTCCTGGAGCAGAACCTGCACCACACGGTGGGCAGCACCGGCGTGCTGATTTTTGTCAGCGAGGCCGAGCGGTATGTGGAAATCCTGGTGGATGACGGGATTTCCAAGCGTTTGGACGACGGTAGTTGGGATGTGATCGTCAAGGCGTTTACCCAGCAGGTGAAGCAGGGGCAGACGTTGGCGGGTTTTATCAGCTGTATTGAAGCGTGTGGCGAGTTGTTGAAGGTGCACGTTCCGGTCACCCAAGCCCGTAACGAACTGCCTAACCGCCTGGTCGTACTCGAATAGCCCAGATTGCACCGGGCCCAACTGTGGAAACAGGTTTCATGTGGGAGCTGGCTTGCCTGCGATGGCATCACCTCGGTTTGCCTGATGGACCGAAGTGTCCGCATCGCAGGCAAGCCAGCTCCCACACAAGCTGTGTTTTCACATTTAGATTGTGGCGACTCGTCGACCGTTGATCAAATAACCCCGTGCCCTAAACCCCCATCCCCCCTAAAATGCCGGGCATTCCCAGCCCGAGGCGTTTTTGTTCATGTCCGTCACCGCTCAACCTGTCAGCGACCACCACGCCCAGTTCATCGAACTGCTGAGCGCAAGCCTCGCGCAGAACGCGTTTATCAAGCTGGTGCTGGCCAAGTACGTCGGCGAGGAAGCCGAGTTGCAGCGGCTGATCATCAAGCCGGTAACCGTCAAGGAACAGCCATGCCTGTCCTTCGTCTATCGCTACAAGACCCGCGATATCACCAAGAACTTCGCCTTGACTGACGGCGTGGCGACGATCGCCGCACTGTTGCCGACCCAGTTCAAGAACGCCCACCTGCTGTCGCTGACCGACGAAGCCCAGCTGGAATACAGCAAAAAGAACAAAAGCTCGCTGTTCAAAAGCAAGCCGCAGCAACTGCGCGAAGCACCCTCGGCCGAGCATAACCGCGAGAAGCATCGCTACCTCGATCTGAGCCGGCCGTTCCTTTCTGACCTGGGTGTGACCGATGCCAAGCAGGCGCTGATCCCGTCGATGTCGCGCAAATGGAAGCAGATCAACAAGTTCATCGAAGTGTTCAGCCATGCGCTGACGTCATCGCCGCTCAAGCTGGATCAACCGGTGCGCGTCGCCGATTTCGGTTCGGGCAAGGGCTACCTGACGTTCGCCATCCACGACTATCTGCGCAACACCCTCAAGGCCGAGGGCGAAGTGACCGGTGTGGAGTTGCGCGAAGACATGGTGACCCTGTGCAATACCGCCGCCGCCCGCCTGGAACATCCGGGGCTGGTGTTCAAGTGCGGCGACGTGCGCAGTGTGGCGCCGAGCGAACTGGACGTGATGATCGCCCTGCATGCCTGCGACATCGCCACAGACTATGCGATCCACACCGGCATTCGCTCCGGCGCGTCGATCATCATGTGCTCGCCGTGCTGCCACAAGCAGATACGCCTGCAGATCCAGAGCCCGGCGCTGTTGAAACCGATGCTGCAATACGGTTTGCACCTGGGGCAGCAAGCGGAGATGGTCACCGACAGTCTGCGAGCGCTGTTTTTGGAGGCTTGTGGCTACGAGACCAAGGTGTTCGAGTTCATCTCGTTGGACCACACCAACAAGAACAAGATGATTCTGGCGGTGAAGCGCGCCGAGCCGTTGGATAACGCCCAACTACTGGAGAAGATCCAGGAATTGAAGGCGTTCTACCACATCACCGAACACTGCCTGGAAACCCTGCTGCGGGCGGATGGTTTCTTAAGCTGAATGCAGAGCCCCCTGTGGGATCGGGCTTGTGTGGGAGCTGGCTTGCCTGCGATAGCATCTGCTCGGCCTAACTGATACACCGAGGTGTCTGCATCGCAGGCAAGCCAGCTCCCACATTTAGATCGCGCTAGGCTTGGGGGCTGGCTGTACGCTGGTCTTGCGCCCCAACATCACCGTCACAATCACCCCACACGCAAACACCCACGTAATCGGCTCGATATGTTCCCCAAAGAACAACGCCGAAAATGCAATGGTGAAGAAGATCTGCAACAGCTGGATCTGGCTGACCCGCGCGATCCCGCCCATTGCCAACCCGGCGTACCAGGCAAAGAACCCCAGGAACTGCGAGAACAGTGACACATACCCAAACGCCCACCACGTGCGCATGGAAATCGCCCCTTGATGTTGCGCCGCCAGGTACCACACCGGGCCGATCAACACCGGCGTCGACAGCACCAGCGCCCAGCAGATCACCTGCCAGCCGCCCATCTCCTTGGCCAATCGGCCGCCTTCGGCATAACCCAGGCCACCCACGGCAATCGCGCCGAGCATCAGCAAATCACCGGCCTGGATACTGCCGGCACCGGTGATCAGCGCGTAACTCAATACCAGACCGCTGCCCAATGCTGCGCAGGCCCAGAAGGCTTTGGACGGTCGTTCATGGGACAACCACGCCGCATACAACGCCACGCACAGCGGTTGCAGGCCGTTGACCAGTGCGCCATGGGACGCCGGCAAGGTTTGCATGGCCCATGCCGACAACACTGGAAAACCAAGGATCACCCCGGCAATCACCAGGCACAGCCCGCGTACTTGGCGCCAGGTGGGCCATTGCTCACGGCGCCACAGCAACAGCGCGGCCGCCGGAACCGCCGCAAACAACGCACGGCCCAGGCCGTTGAGCAGCGGGTGAATTTCCTGCACCACGATCCGGGTGAAGGGCAGTGTCAGGCTGAAGATGATGACGCCCAGCAGGCCGAGGGCCATGCCGGTGTTTTCGCGCGAGCTCATGGGTGGGATCCGAAATAGAGAGGAGCCGAAATCCAGAGGGCTTCCTGGGAAGCCCATCTAGCCACAACCCCCGCCGATTGCGGGCCTACAGCTGCGCGCGGATTTATCCGTACAGTTGGGTACTGCGGGAGGGATTTGTGCGGGAGTTGTGGGCTTAGCGCAATAATGCTTTCAGCTGTTTGATCCCGGCTTCTGCCAGTGGGAACACCGGCAACCGCGGATTGCCCACTTCCAGCCCGGTCAAACGCAACCCGGCC
Organism: Pseudomonas sp. PGPPP1; assembly: GCF_002255865.1. NCBI lineage: Bacteria > Pseudomonadati > Pseudomonadota > Gammaproteobacteria > Pseudomonadales > Pseudomonadaceae > Pseudomonas > Pseudomonas sp. PGPPP1. The sequence continues at coordinate 139,999 of NZ_NKIG01000009.1, forward strand.
TTGATTGTCGCCGGCAATCCACCCTTGAGGATGAACTCCAGCAACGGCAATTGTTGGTAGAACAACGCGCGTGCCTTTGTAAGATCATTGGCCAACACCGCGTCATACAAATCTAGGTTCAACTGCGGGATCAGGTTCGGCGCGGCGGTGCACCAGCCTTTGGCACCCGCCGCGAACGCTTCCAGTGCCAAGGGGTTACAACCGTTGTAGAACGGCACGTCGGTCTGGCGATGCAATTGGTGCATGCGTTGAATATCCCCGGTGCTCTCCTTGACCATCGTCACGTTGGCCACCTGCTTGATGATGCGCAGGATCAAGTCCACCGACATGTCCGTGCCGCTGGTAGCCGGGTTGTTGTACAGCATGATCGGCACGCCGATGCTGTCGCCAATCGCGGCGTAGTGCGCAAGGATTTCCGCTTCGCTGAGCTTCCAGTAAGACGCCGGCAGCACCATCACCACATCGGCGCCATTGGCTTCGGCGTAGCGGGCGCGGCGCACGGCCTTGGCGGTAGTGAGGTCGGATACGCTGACGACGGTGGGAACGCGTCGGGCGATTTTGGCCAGGCTGTAGGCACTGACTTCATCCCACTCGGCATCGCTCAAATAGGCACCTTCGCCGGTGCTGCCCAAGGGCGCGATGGCGTGTACGCCGCTGGCGATCAAACGGTCGATGGAGCGGCCCAGGGCGTCGAGGTCTACGCGTTGGCCATCGCTGCTGAACGGGGTGATGGTGTAGCCGATGATGCCGTGAATATTGGGGCTGGACATGGGAAGTCTCCGGTCGAAAAAAGGGCTGTCAGTTCAGGCAATCGGCGTGTTTGCGCAGGTTCTGCCGGGCGTAGTAATTGAACGCGGCACCATGACGCTTGGGCCGGGAGATCCAGTCATGGGCCTCGCGCCCCAGTTCCGGCAGGATCGGCTTGATGGTGCCAGCGGCCATTGCCAGCAACTGCAACTTGGCTGCGCGTTCGATCAATTGCGCGATCACACAGGCTTCCTCGATGCTCGCCCCGGTGCTCAATTGGCCGTGGTGCGAGAGCAGGATCGCGCGCTTGTCGCCCAAGGCCTCGGTGATGATCTCGCCTTCTTCGTTACCCACCGGCACCCCTGGCCAGGCTTCCAGGAATGCACAGTCTTCGTACAGCGGGCACAGGTCCATGTGGGACACCTGCAGTGGCACTTCCAGCATCGACAGCGCGGCAATGTGGGTTGGATGCGTGTGGATGATGCAGTTCACATCCGGGCGGCCACGGTACACCCAGCTGTGAAAGCGGTTGGCCGGGTTGGGAATGCCATGGCCTTCCAGCACTTCAAGGTCTTCGTTTACCAGCAACAGGTTACTGGCGGTGATTTCGTCAAAACCCAGGCCCAATTGCTGGGTGTAGTAAGTGCCCTGTTCAGGGCCGCGCGCGGTGATCTGCCCGGCCAGGCCGGAGTCGTGGCCGTTCTCGAACAGGATGCGGCACGTGAGCGCCAGCTTTTGCCGGTCGGTCCACGTATTATCCGCCAGGGTGTTTTGCATCTGGATCAGTGCTTGCTTGACCAGTTGGTCTTTGGGGAGTGCTAATGTCTTGGCCATATCGGGTGCCCTCGGTGGCTGCAAATGACACTTAAGATGCTATATGACACTTTGTGTCATTGGCAAGCACAGCGTATCGCTTACTGCATGGATTAATCGCAGCGCATGTCTATCCGTTTGAAATTATTGAGAAAAAAACTTGGCGTGACGCTTGAAGCCCTGGCTGAAAAATCCGGGATGACCAAGAGTTACCTGTCCAAGGTCGAACGCGGGCTCAACACGCCGTCGATCGCCGCCGCGCTGAAACTGGCCAAGGCGTTGAACGTGAAGGTCGAAGAGCTGTTCAGCGAAGACAACGTCAGCCTCGACAGCTACAGCCTGGTGCGCAGCCACGAGCGACCGGACACTTCACCGGGCTACGCGGTGCTGGCCCATCAAGTCAGTGAGCGCAGCCTGTTGCCGTTCATCATCTACCCGCCGCAGGAATTCACCGACAAGAGCTTCAAGGAACACGTGGGGGAGGAGTTTTTGTTCGTGCATGAAGGCCAGGTGGAAGTGGATTTCATGAACGAGCGGGTGATTCTGGAGCGGGGCGATGCGCTGCATTTCAATGCACAAAAGCCCCATCGGCTGCGGTCGGTGGGGCCGGTGCAGGCGCAGTTATTGGTGGTGGTGCACAGCTCGGAAGAGTGACGATGATACGAGTTTGAAATGCCGCCCCATGTGGGAGCTGGCTTGCCTGCGATAGCGGTGTATCAGACGCAAATGTGCAAGCTGACCCACCACTATCGCAGGCAAGCCAGCTCCCACAGTTGATCTCTTTTGTTCTGGAGATCAGCGTTCGACCGGTACTGACAGTGCAGGGTTGCCCAGTGCATGGGTGCGTGCCGCGAAGAACCTCAGTTCAACCCCCGTCCCGTCAAACAACTGCGAATACCGCCGCTTCTGCTGTCGAATAAACCCGTCACTGCGCCCCGATACCGAGATCGCCAGGGTGGTCAATTTGGCCTGGCGAATGGCATCCACCAAGTGTTTGTCTTGCGGCCCCAAATCATGGCCAAAGACGCATAACGCACCTTCATGATTGAGCAACTGCTCATAACAGAACGACAGATAATCCGAACTGCGGATGGTCTTGAGCTTCTCCTCAACCTTGCCTTCGCTGACAAACAGCGGCACATCGTCGAGGGTTTTGATCGTGTTGTTGATGGCAAAACTGCTGAGCAAGGTGCTGTCGGTAGACGGCAATTTGCGCGCGGTGCCATCGAGGTTACGCACCAAGTGCAAACCACCGTGCAGGTACAGGATGCGCGTGGCGTTTGTACGGGTGTCGCGCAGGTCGAAGCTGGCGTCCGCGCTACGGAACAGGTCGTCAATGCCCGGCGTATGCAGGATCGCCCAGTAGTTGAGCAGGTCGTAGTTGCTGGTGAATACCGTGGCGTAGTTTGTCAGTTCAGCGTTGATCGTCGCCAGCGTCGACGGCTGTACCAGGCGCCACGGGATATGCACGCCGTGGATGGTATTGATCAGCGCTTCCTTGATCGCGTAGTAGCGATTGCGCGGCGCCGCCGAGCTGACCGCCAGGGCCTTGTTAACCCGGCTGGTGGTTTTGAGTGCGCCCAGGGCCTGCTCGAAACTGCGGGTTTGCAGGGCGTCGAACACACTGAGTTCGGATTGGCTCAGGGGTTTTTCTTCGACAGTGCGCGCGTTTTCAAACAGCGAGTCGTAGGCAAAGTCTTCCCAAATCGTACGGCTGGCGCCGTTGCCGATCAGAATCCCGCTGAAGTCGAGGCCAGCGCGCAGTGCGCTCCAGTCTTCAAGGTGGGCGTCAATATCCTGGAAATCCTTCATTGCGGCGGGTCTACTCGAAATCGGCTGGACGGTGACTTTATCACGAGCGAGCGTTGATCCTGATCAAGATGCCGTAGGCAGGTGAGGTCGATGCTGTAGGCATAAACGTCATCCGAGGATTCGCCATGAGCAGCACCTTCTTCATTCCCGCCGTCAACATCATGGGCACCGACTGCCTCGACGAAGCCATGACCGCCATCCGCAACTACGGTTTTCGCAAAGCGTTGATCGTCACCGACGCCGGTTTGGCCAAGGCCGGCGTGGCCAGCATGATCGCCGAGAAACTGGCGATGCAAGACATCGACTCGGTGATCTACGACGGCGCAAAGCCCAACCCCAACGTGGACAACGTCGAGAAAGGCCTGGCACTGCTGCAGGAAAGTGCTTGTGATTTCGTGTTGTCGCTAGGTGGCGGTTCGCCCCATGACTGCGCCAAGGGCATCGCCCTGTGCGCCACCAACGGCGGGCACATCGGCGACTACGAAGGTGTCGATCAATCGAGCAAGCCGCAACTGCCGCTGGTCGCCATCAACACCACCGCCGGTACCGCCAGCGAAATGACCCGTTTCTGCATCATCACCGACGAAAGCCGCCACGTGAAAATGGCCATCGTCGACCGCAATGTCACGCCGCTGCTGTCGGTCAACGACCCGGCGCTGATGGTCGGCATGCCCAAGGGGCTCACCGCCGCCACTGGCATGGATGCCCTGACCCACGCCATCGAAGCCTACGTGTCCACCGCCGCCACGCCGATCACTGACGCCTGTGCCATCAAGGCCATCGAACTGATCAGCGCCAACCTGCGCCTGGCGGTACGCGATGGTAGCGACAAGGTTGCGCGAGAAAACATGGCCTACGCCCAGTTCCTTGCCGGCATGGCCTTCAACAACGCTTCCCTGGGTTTCGTGCACGCCATGGCCCACCAACTGGGTGGTTTCTACGACCTGCCCCACGGCGTGTGCAACGCAGTGCTGCTGCCACATGTACAAAGCTTCAACGCCAGCGTCAGCGCCAAACGCCTGAGCGATGTGGGCCGCGCACTGGGCGCCGACGTCAAGGGCGTCACCGACGAAGAGGGCGCCCAAGCCGCCATCGCCGCCATTCGCAGCCTGGCACTCGACGTTGAAATTCCCGCCGGCTTGCGCGAGCTGGGCGCCAAGTTGCAAGACATTCCATTACTCGCCACCAATGCGTTGAAGGACGCGTGTGGGCTGACGAATCCGCGTCGGGCGGACCAACGTCAGATTGAGGAGATTTTTCGCAACGCGTTCTGAAAGGGGCGGTTGCAGGCCGCAAGCGTTAAGCTACGAGCTGAATTGCATTCAACTTGCGCTTGAAGCTTGCGGCTTGCCGCTGAGGTCCCCTTATGAGAGTTCTACTATTCGGCGCCACCGGCATGGTCGGCCAAGGCGTGCTGCGCGAGTGCCTGCTGGCCGCTGACGTGCAGGAAGTGGTCGCCGTTGGCCGCACGCCCCTGACCCAGGAACACGGCAAGCTGCATCAGGTATTGCACAGCGACATGCTGGATTTCCAACCCCTGGAGAACTTGCTGCAAGGGTTCGATGCCTGTTTCTTCTGCCTCGGCGTTTCGTCGGCGGGGATGAATGAAACCAAGTACACCCACCTGACCTACGATCTCACTCTGGTCGCTGCCAGCACCCTGGCACGGCTCAATCCGCAGATGACTTTTATCTACGTGTCCGGCGCCGGTACCGACAGTTCCGAGGCAGGCAAGTCGATGTGGGCGCGGGTCAAGGGCAAGACCGAGAACGCTTTGCTGCGCCTGCCGTTCAAGGCGGTGTATCTGTTTCGGCCGGGGGTGATCCAGCCGTTGCATGGCGTGCGTTCGAAGACGCCGTTGTATCAATCGTTCTATACCGTGCTCGGGCCGTTGCTGTCGTTCTTTCGCCGGGTAAAACCAGGTTGGGTGGTGAGTACCGAGACCGTCGGCCGGGCGATGTTGCAGGCGGCGAGTGTTGGTGCGCCGCAGCCGGTGGTAGAGCAAGCCGAGATCAACCGCTTGGCCAACGAGCGTCACTGATGTTGCACAAGAGCCTGGTGCGTCGACTGGATCTGATCACCCTGCAGTTGTTCGTCGCGGTGCGCGATGAGGCGAAGGCGGTGGCGTAAGCACCCACGGAGCTCAATTGTAGTGAGCGGGCTTGTCCCGCGCTGGGGGGCGAAGCCGCCCTAAACAAGGACGCCTCGGTATTTCAGAAAGACTGAGGTGCCTGGATTTAGGGCGGCTTCGCCCCAGCGTGGGTGCCCGCTCACTACAGTGTTCGCATTTGGTGAACGGTCTTTGCCAACTGACGGTTGGATTTATCCTGTGTCTGCGCTTCAGTCTTGGCCGCACATTCCAAGAATAGGAGGTACACCCCATGACGGCTCCCCTGAGCGGTATCAAGGTGATCAAGATCGAAGCCATGGGACAGGGCGATCCGCTTCGCTTATGGCGGAAGCTTCACGACGGTACGTCGCTGTGGTGGTACCTGCAATCGCGCAACAAGAAGTCGCTGGCCCTGGACCTTAAGTCTGCTCAAGGTCTGGATCTGATCAAGCAACTGCTCGGCGATGCCGACGTACTCATCGAAAACCTGCGTCCGGCGGCCTGGAAAAACTTAGTTGGGATTGCTACCGGTATCGACCTGCCGCATTTTTTGCAAATGTCTCGCCGCCTGCCGGCTTTGCTGGGCCATGACTTGCCCGGCCAGGTAGCCAAAGCCGGGCGCAATTGCGACTTGCATCCACCGCCGGCGTAAATTGTCACGCTTTAATGTGTGTGCGTTGTTGGCGGCGGCGGCGTTGTTGCTGTGGGGCCTTGCGCAAAAATTGCGCACCCTCGACAAGGGCTGATCAGCCCGCCGTTGCCAAGCTGCGGGCAGGGCTGGCGCTGAACTGGATCAACGCCACGCCGCAGATCAACAACAACGCCCCCAACACGCGGGGCGTTGTCAGTTGGCGTTCCACCAGGCCGAACAGGCCGAAGTGATCGAGTACCAACGACGCCAGAATCTGCCCGGCCATGGCCAGTGCAATAAACCCCGACGCGCCGAGCTTGGGCAACAGCATCAACGCCAGGGAAATAAAGCACACGCCAAACGCACCACCGGCCCACATCCACAGCGGGGCCTTGCTGATAAACGTCAGGCTCGGCAACGGTAAACGCAGTGCCAGAATCACCGGCAACAAAACAATGATGCTGACCAGCAACGATGCCAACGTGGCCCATAACGGGTGTCCGAGCCCTCGTCCCAGGTTGGCGTTGATCGCACTTTGAAACGGCACCACCGCTCCGGCGATCACCGCCAGCGCCAATAAGCCTACCCAATGCAGCGTGGTCATTTGATGTCTCCCAGAGGTTTTGCTGGACTCTAGGTTATTCGTCGCGCAAATTTAAATTCCAAGTTCTTATGTGGGGCATGCAGCTAATGAATGATCTGCGTCGTATCGATCTCAACCTGCTGGTGATTCTCGACGCCTTGCTCACCGAGCACCACGTCACCCGTGCCGCCGAGCGTTTACATCTGAGCCAACCGGCAGTCAGCCATGCATTGGCACGCTTGAGAGATTTGTTGGGTGACCCGTTGCTGGTCCGTCAGGGCGGTAGCTTGGTGCCGACTGCGCGGGCGTTGGAGCTGGCCACGCCACTGGCCGAAGCGTTGGCCCACGTGCAAGCGCTGCTGGCGCCGAACCGGTTTGATCCTGCATCGGCCAAACGCCGGTTTCGTGTGGCAATGTCGGACTATAGCGCGGCGATTTTCCTACCCGGGTTGGTGCGCACCTTGCGTCGCGAGGCTCCGGGTATCGACCTGCAAATTATCCAGGCGAGCCGTGAAGGCATGGTCGATGGCGTGCTCAATGGCGACCTTGACCTGGCCGCCGGCGTATTCCCTGACATGCCCGCCGAACTGCGCACAACACCTCTGTTCGAAGAGCATTACACCTGCCTGGTGGATCGCGACAGCCTACCGGATGACGGCTCGCTGGACCTGGCCACGTACCTGTCGCGCCCCCATGTGCTGCTGGAAATGCGCGGCAGCGGCACACCGGAAATCGAGCGTGCGTTGACCGCGATTCGTGAGCGCCGGCATGTGGCAATCAGCCTGCCGCATTGGGGCGTGGCGCCTCAGTTGATCCAGGGGACGGACTTGATATTGACGGTGTCTTCCCGGGGGTTGCTGAACATTGACCGCGAGCATCTGGTGGCTGTGACGCCGCCGTTTCATATTCCCTCGTTTGCGGTGGAGTTGGCGTGGCATGCGCGGCGGGGCGGGGATTCTGGATTGCAGTGGTTGACGGGGCGGGTGCAGGATGTATTGGCATGAGACTGCTTCAAATAGGGGGCAGACGTGACGACCGTTCGTCGCACTGACGAGTTTTTTCTAAACCTTTGCCGTCCTGAAAATTCGAATTCAGGGCGGGGTGTGTTCCCCCGCACTTATTTTTGCCCTGGAGGAACCCATCATGAGCCGCATGGCTATCCGGTTACGCACCGCCAGTTTCGCGATGCTGCTGGGCCTCGGCGCCAGCAATGCTTTCGCCCAGTCGCCTGCTGAATTCATCGAGCAGGCTTCGGCCAAAGGTATGGCCGATATCGAAACCAGTCGCATGGCCCACGCCAAAACCTCGTCCCAGGAAATCAAGGACTACACCATCGAGGTGATCAACGAGCGCACCCTGGCCAACCAGCACCTGGCGGCCATCGCCAAGAAGCTCGACCTGCCGGTGGCGCCGCGCGAGAAAATCGTCGACAAAGCCGAAACCCTGATGCCTGAACTCAAGGACGGCGACTCGTTCGATGCCGCCTACACCGCGCAGCAGGTCAAGGAAAACGAAGACGCCATCGCTCTGTTCAAGCAAGAAGGCGCTGCGTCCGATGTGCCGGAAATAAAGGCCCTGGTGGATGAGACGCTGCCCAAGTTGGAGGAACGTCTGCAAAAAGCCCGTGCCCTGGCGTCGACCTACGGCAAAGGCCATCTAGGCGACGGTTGATAGCGTCACTTGATGTGAAAACGGCGGTTGGATGCTCTCCAACCGCCGTTTTTTATGCCTGATTCAGGTCAGTCTTGTCCTGCGCTGCGTCGTCTGCAACATCGCCGCAACCACTGTTCAGGCTCACCGTGCCGGTACTGCCGATGCTGCGGTATTGCTGGCGCAGTTTTTCCAGCTCTTTGCGGTCCAGGCCATCCAGGCTGAGCACGGCATTTTGTGCGTCCTTGGAGACGCGCAACAGTTCGTCGATCTTGATGTGCAGAATGTCGTTGTCGCGGTTTTGCGTGTTCTGGATCAGGAACACCATCAGGAACGTGATGATGGTGGTCGAGGTGTTGATGATCAGTTGCCAGGTGTCGTTGTAGTGGAAATACGGCCCGCTCAGGCTCCACACCAGAATCAACGCCACCGCTGCATAGAACGTTCGCGGGCTGCCAGCCCAGCGGGACAGGGATTGCGAGACTGCGGAGAATTTCATGACCGTTTTCCTTAAAAAGGGTGGGTGATGAAAGTATGGACCGCAGGGAGTCTTTGAAATTTCTTTTTACAAAATTCCAGAACAACAACGTTGTACGGTTTTACTCAGAACGCCAGCTCCGCTTGGCCTGAGCCTTCCAGCGCAAGCAGATATTGCTTGGCTTCCAGGCCACCGGCGAAACCGGTCAGGCCACCTGAGGCACCAATTACCCGGTGGCAGGGCGCGATGATCGAAATGGGATTACGTCCATTGGCGGCACCCACTGCACGCACGGCTTTGGGGTTGCCGATTTGCTGGGCGATCTGGCTGTAGCTACGGGTTTCGCCAAACGGAATGGTCAGCAGCGCTTGCCAGACTTGTTTCTGGAAGTCGGTGCCGTCGAAATCCAGCTCCAGCTCGAATCTGTTGCGCGTGCCTGCGAAGTATTCCTGCAACTGTCGCTCGGTTTCCAACAGCGCCGGGCAGTCATTGGCTTCGTGCAGTTCACCCAGGCGTACGCGGTTGGCACGCTCGACTTCCCACAGGATGGCGTTGAGTTTGCCGTTGCGCGCTATCAGCGTGAGTTGGCCGACAGGGGAGGGCATCAGTTTGTATTCGTAGGACATGAGCGGGCTCCTGAGTATTTGCTAACGGAGTCTAGAGCGGCGAGCTTCGCGGCAAACTACGTTTCTTGCGGTCAAATTCAGCGCCGCCAGTACAGCCATTCTGACAAGGATGGGTAAGCGTAGAGCCATGCAATGTAGCCGAGGGCCATGAGTATCGAGGGGGTCGACAGCATCACCAGCGACACAAGATTAAGCAGTGTGATGATGACGGCAGTCGCCGTTAAACCCGTGCTGGCTTGTTTGGTCGCAAACCAGATGCCATAACCTGACGTGGCAATGGCTAGCAGCACGCCGACGCCACCCAGCCCCATCAATGAAATCATGAGTGGCAGGATCAGCACAAAACCGATGGTCTTGTAGGCGGGATGCCTTGAGTGGCTTGGTTTTAGTCGGAACATGATGGGGATTTATCCCTCCTGCTGTAGAACCTTCAATGCTGCCGAGGCCAGAAAACCCGAGCGGCTTTTTTCTTCCGGGTGATGCAGCACGTACTCATCGATGCGGTTCAGCAGGTAACCGGGCAGCGTAATGTTGAGCTTTTGCGCCTTGCCCAGATACTTGGTGACATCAATGTCCACCACGGCCCAGGTGCAGCCCGCGTACTGCGGGTTGGCGGCATGCAGGGTGACTTTCTGCGCGTTGGGGATCGGTGCACCGTCTTCGGCGAGGATCTCGAAGTGCCCTTCAATGGCTTCACGAGCCATGGCCATGGCGTCGTCCAGATCGTCGCCGGCGGAGTAGCAGCCAGGGATGTCCGGTACTTCCACACCCCAGGCGTGGTCTTCGTCGCCGGTTGAAATTGCAATGGGGTAAAGCATGTCTGTTGTCCTCCAGGGACGGTTAACTCAACAAAGCCTGTTTCAAAATGCTTTTGGCGGTCTTGTCCAACAGGTCCTTCTTTGGATGAGGAATCGTTACCAGTCCCGGTTTTGTGGGGTGCTTGAAGTGGTGATGGCTGCCCCTGATGCGTACCAAGTACCAGCCATCCGCAACGATATGGCCTATCAAATAACGGCTATCCACAACACCTCCTTGTGGTGTGTGTTGGTGGTGACTATAACCACTCGAGTTAAATTATCAACACTCTACCTACCGGCGTTAGACGACCGGTATTGGGGTAAGCGACAGATGGAGTGTAAGAGCGCGCAGCAATAGCGCTGGGGAGAGGTATTGCGAAGTTTTGCGATCGGGTTACCGGGTGTGTAGAGCAACCGCAATCACGCTGAGAAATGCCTCAACCAGCGTGCTTTTGGTTTGCGTCGGCGTTAGCACCAACAACTTCGCACACGCATCCACCTCCACCAACGGCCTGTATGTCACGCCTTTATTCATCAAACTCTGTGTACATTCCGGCACCAGCGCCACGCCTTGCCCGGCGGCTACCAGCGCAATGATCGAGGTGATTTGCCGCCCGGTCGGCCCAGCTCGCAAGGGTTGCCCGTGGTGCCGGTAAAGCTGTTCGATGGACTGGTTCAACCCCGAGCCGTAATCCGCCGGAAACAGAATCAACGGGTACGCGCTGAGTTGCGCCAAGCTGACCTGCGCCTGGCTTGCCAACGGGCTATCAGTGGAGACCGCAGCCACCAGACGTTCTTCGCCGAGTGACAGTGCTTGCACCTCATCCCCCTGAGGCAGCAAGCGGCTCAGGCCGATATCCAATCGCCCATCCGCCACCTGCGCGCCCAGGCTGCCGGAGGCGCATTCCACCAGGGTCAGTTGCACATCGGGAAAGCGCTGGGCGAATGCCTGGATCGCCTGGCTGAACAGGTCTGACAACGCGATGGAGCTGACGTAGCCCAACGTCAGTTGCCCCGCCGTGCCTGCTGCCAGTTTGCCGGCGATCACTTGCGCCAGTTCAACCTGTTCCAGCACCCCGCGCGCATAAGGCAGGAACGAGCGACCTTGGGCCGTGAGCGTTACCGAACGGCTGGTACGATCGAACAGTTTGAAGCCCAATTCTGTTTCCAATGCCGAAATCTGCCGGGTCAGCGGCGGCTGGGCCAGGTGCAGGCGAATGGCTGCGCGACCGAAGTGCAGTTCTTCGGCGACCGTCAGAAAGTACCGTAGCTTGCGTAGGTCGAGCATCCTGGCTCCAGGGTATTGATCGGTTCGAAATCGGTATTGGTTCAAGAGCTGCCGGCCATTCTATAAAGACCTCACAAAATAAAACGAGAGGTTTCATGAAGCCGCGACTGCATTGTGCCCGTCTTGCCCTGTTCCTGTGTGGCTGCGCGGCGTTCCTTAACCTCTATGCCACCCAGAGCATTCTCCAGACGTTCGCCGCGCAGTTTCAGGTCAGCGCCAAAGCGGCGGGGTGGAGCATCACCGTGACAACTTTGGCAGTGGCGATCACCGCACCCTTTGTCAGCCGGCTGACCGGCCGTTTCGAACAGCGCACGGTGATCAGCGTGGCCGCGCTGCTGTTGGCGGTGCCGGCGTTGATGACCGCCTATGCCAGCAGCTTTGCCGAAGTGTTGGCGTGGCGGTTTGTCGAAGGCATGTTGATCCCGGTGGTGTTCGCTACCAGCGTGGCCTACATCGGTGACCGCTGGAGCGGCGCCACGGTGACTGAAGTCACCAGCCTATATGTAGCGGGCACGGTGTTGGGTGGGTTTGCCGGGCGATTTGTCACCGGCGTGATGACCGACTATGTGGGCTGGCGCGAGGCGTTTGAATTGCTCGCGGTGTTGAGCCTGATGGTGGGTGGGTTTATCCAGTTTTTGTTGCCGGTCAGCCGCGCGCGAACGCAACGTGTCAGAACCTGTAGTTCGAGTGTTTTTCGCAAACCTCTGCTCGCTGCATACGCCGTAGGTTTTTGCGTGCTGTTTTCCCAGGTTGCAGCGTTTACCTACGCGGGTTTGTACCTTGGCCTACCGCCTTTCAATCTCGGGCCTGCGGCGTTGGGTACGCTTTACGCGGTGTTCCTGCTGGCGCTGATCGTGATCCCCATCGCAGGTCGCCTCAGCAAGGCCCGGCCTCACGCCCAGTTGCTGAGCGTCGCGGCGTTGCTGGGCGTTGCGGGTTCAGTCCTGACTTTGTTGCCGATACTGTGGAGCATTGTGCTGGGGCTGGCCCTCAGTTCCACCGGTGTATTCCTCGCCCAAGCGGCCGCGAATGCCTTCACCACTTCCAGTGCCGGCGACAACAAAACCGGTGCCGTGGGCGTCTACCTCACGTGCTATTACCTTGGCGGTAGCTGCGGTGCAATCGTCCCGGGACTGCTCTGGGAGCGCTGGGGTTGGGTGGGCTGTGTGGTGCTGATCATCACCTTCCAGTTGCTGACCCTGCTGATCGCGCAGACTGGCTGGAAGCCTCTTAAACCTGAACTGATTCCTACACCATGATCGACATCGTCGCCGTGCCCGCTGCCGAAAAATCCACCCGTCGTCGCTCGCTGATCGCAGGTTGCAGCGCCCATGCCGTGCATGATGGTCTCACCGATGTCATTTACGTGTTGCTGCCTATCTGGCAGGCGCAGTTTGCAATGTCCTACGCGCAGATCGGACTTTTACGCGGCGCCTATTCCGGGATGATGGCGGTGTTCCAATTGTTGGCCAGCCGTGCCGCCAAACGCTGGGGTCGCGTGCCGATGCTAGTGGGTGGCACTGCGCTTGCGGGTGTCGCTTACTTGCTGGTCGGGCAAGCGACCGGGCTGGCCATGTTGCTGCTGGCATTACTGTTGGGTGGCCTGGGCGCCAGTACACAACATCCGCTGGCCTCGTCGATGATTACCGATGCTTACGAAGACGGTGGCGGCGTGAAGCAGGCACTGTCCCAGTACAACTTTTCCGGTGACATTGGCAAAACCCTGATTCCCGGATTGGTCGGCCTGCTACTCACCGTCATCAGTTGGCGTGCCAGCGCCACACTGTTGGGTGTGCTCGGCTTGGCGGCGGCGGGGCTGTTGTGGTGGTTGATCCCCAGCCAGCCGCACGCGTCTACGGCTCTTGAAAAAACAAAACCCCTCGGCGGTACCGGCTCTGTCAGCGGCCTGCGCGGGCTGATCCTGACCGGCACCCTCGACAGTGCCGTGCGCATGGGGTTTCTCACCTTCCTGCCGTTCCTGCTGCAAGCCAAAGGCGCCGGCACCGCAGGCATAGGCCTGGCGCTGACCCTGCTGTTTATCGGTGGTGCCTTCGGAAAACTATCCTGCGGTTACCTCGGCGCGCGCATCGGCATGATGAAGACCGTGTGGCTGACGGAAACCGGCACGGCCTTGCTGATCGTTGCAGCGGTGTACCTGCCGCTGAATGGGCTGATGACGATGCTGCCGCTGCTAGGCCTGGTGCTGAATGGCACATCCTCGGTGCTCTACGGCGCTGTGCCGGATTTGGCCGGTGCCGGAAAACGCGAGCAGGCATTTGCGCTGTTCTACACCGGCACGATTGGCGGCGGGGCGCTGGCACCGGTGGTGTTTGGCGGGGTGGGGGATGTGCTGGGTGTGCCAGTGGCGGTGATGGTGTTGGCGGGTTTGTTGATGGTGACGTTGCCGCTGGCGTGGGTGGTGCAGAGTGGTTGTAGGCTCAAACAGTAGTGTGGTTCGCGACATGCCCAGCCCGAGCGAACAAGTCGATACCGAGGGAGTGGAGTACTTTGAGTACCGTCTCAAAACGTGGTTTTGCGCCTGGGGAAAATGCCTTGTAGAGGCTCTCGCGACCTACGCCCGCGTCGTTGGCAATCTTTGTCATCCCTCGGGCTTTTGCCACGTAGCCGACTGCGCGGAGAAACTCTTCGTTGTCGCCATCTGCCAGCACTTGAGACAGGTACTCGCTGATAGCCTCATCGCTGGTGAGCAATTCAGCCATATCAAAAGTTGTCAGTGTTTCAGCCATGATCAAATGTCCTTTGATAGTTTTTTTGCTCGCCGGATATCGAAGTCTTGTGAAGACTTGTCGCCACCTGCAAGCAATATGACGATGTGCCTGCCTCGCAGTGTGAAATAAACGCGATAACCCACACCCACATCTATCCGCATTTCGGAAATCCCTTCGCCTAGCGACTTGATATCGCCCAGGTTACCCATGCTCGCTCTTTCGATACGTCGTGCAATTGCGATCCGTGCCCGCAGGTCGCGTATCGCTGAGTGCCAACGAGTGAAGGCTTGGGTTTGCTGGATCGAATAGCTCACAGGACCTCACACGGGACAACTGTATCCATTTGGATACTGGCTGGCAATAGGAATGGCTGATAGCAAAGGCGGGGGAGAATGATGTGAGGGCGCGTTCGTTTCAAACGTTCTTTCAGGGTTTCCTGTTGCCAAAATTTGCAGTCGGAACAGGGATGGCAGAGTTCTTTCAAATCTTGCGACGTTGCCTACACAACCATCGGAACACTTCAGGTTGTGCACGTAGGGCGCGCTACCTATGGTTTGTCAGCCGCTGTCCGCGTCAGGCGGTGCTCCATGGCAACCGTGCGCGGGACATCGAGTGCGTTGGTATCCCGAAAGCTACCCCGCCTACTCGACCGCGCACGGTTGTCGCCTTTATCAAGGCATCAAATCTGGCGCATAAAAAAACCGGTCACCAAGGACCGGTTTTTTTTGCCTCTCCCGTCAGGAACAAACCTGACGCAAGCGCAGAATCTGAGTGGAGCGGGTAGAGGGAATCGAACCCTCGTCGGAAGCTTGGGAAGCTACTGTTCTACCATTAAACTATACCCGCTCAGAGCGGCTGACTTTGTACCAGAAGTTTGCCGGGATTTGAAGTTTTTCTTCAAAAATGTGTGGCTTACGTGCCTCGCGCAAGCTTGTGTGGGAGCTGGCTTGCCTGCGATAGCTTCACCTGAGTGTGGCTAGCACACCGAGGCGTCCGTATCGCGGGCAAGCCAGGCTCCCACCTAAGCGGGTCTTCATTTCAGATCGCGAAGGCATGCTGTGTCTGGCCCTGTTGATAGCGCAACCGGCTGACCTGCCGTTCCGGTTTCAGAAACCCAACCACTGCTTCCCGGGTGTCCCGGCACGCCGCCTTGTGTTCCATGTCCAGAAAGTGCCCGGTGGCCTGCACGGTGCTGAAACTGCTATGGGCCACGTGCTGGCCAAACAGCTTGGCATCCTGGGCACTGGTGTATTCGTCCCATTCACCGTTTACAAACAACACCGGAATATCGATCTGCTTGGCCGCCTTGAGGTAGCACAGCCGGTCGCTGTGGAGCACTTGGCTGATATGGAAGTGCATCTGCCCATATTCATGCTCGGCCAGGTTGCTCACGTGTTTGTAGTTGAAACGCTTGAACAGCGACGGCAGGTGCTTGCCGATGGTGCTGTTGACCAGGTGGCCGACACGGTCGCGGTCGAGGTTGCCGAGGTAATCGACGCCGCGCTCGAGGTAGTCGCGCATCGGTGCGTTGATCACTGGCGAGAATGAGCTGATCACGGCCTTTTCTACGCGACGTGGCCGGTGGGCCAAGGCGACCAGGGTGGCGGCGCCGCCCCAAGAGAATGACAGCACGTGTTCGGCGGCGAAGTGGTCGATGAGTTCCAGGAGGATCTGGCCTTCGACTTCCTTCGTCAGCATTTGCTCATGGCGGTTATGGATTTTGGAGCGGCCAGCGTAGGGCTGGTCGTACAAAACCACATTGAACTGCGGGTGCAGGCTTTTCACGGTTTGGGCGAAGGATGCCGTGGTGGCCATGGAGCCATTGACCATGATGATGGTCTTTGCAGCAGCGTCCGCGCGATAGAACTCCGTGTAAACCCGATACTGACCCTGTATATCCAACACAGCGATTTCTGGCCTCATGTCGTAAGACTCCTGGCAAGCGGGTAGGGCGCGCAGGTAACTCTGCACGAGCTTTGTGACAGGTAGGCATACGCCTGGAAATGGAGAGCCCATGTCGATCCGATGACGGCTGGCCGACGGGTGTTGTTATGGCGGGCAGTTTTGCCTGGAAGGCCCGTAGATCAAGCGCGGGCGGGGGCAAAGTGTTTCTTGGAGGTTATAGGCGACTCGCCAGTCATAATTTGGCTGGCGTTTTGATTCAAGCAGTAGAGGTGCTGCCTCGCAAGGCGACACAGTGGTTTTTTACCAGTACCGGCTGAACGGTCATCAGACCTGTCGGATTTCGTCGTCAGTCAGCGCCCGGTACTCGCCCGGCGCCAAGGCAGCATCGAGCACCAAGGGGCCCATCCGTTCGCGATGCAAGCCGATCACCTTGTTATTGAAATGCCCGAACATGCGTTTCACCTGGTGATAACGCCCCTCGACAATACCCAGCCGCGCCGTCGTCGGCCCCAGCAGTTCCAGTTCGGCGGGTTGGGTGGTCAGGTCTTCAAACGCAAAGTACAGGCCCGCCTTGAAGGTCACTGCGTATTCGGGGCCAATAACTTGTTCAGTCTCTACGAGATAAACCTTGGGCAGCTTGGTCTGCGGTTGGGTGAGGCGTCGTGACCACTGGCCGTCATTGGTGATGAGCATCAGACCGGTGGTGTTGAAATCCAGACGGCCGGCGATATGCAACTCGTGTGTATCCGGCTCATCCAGCAAGTCGAGGACTGTTGGGTGCTGCGGGTCCGACGTGGCACTGACGCAACCCTGAGGTTTGTGCAGCATGAAGTACCGCGCTGACTTGCCTGTTTGCAGCACCTCATCATCAACGCAAACGTGGCTGAATTCGCGCACCTCATGGTGAGGATCGCTCACCGCCACACCATCCACCGTCACCCGCCGTTCTACCAGCAGCAGGCGTACTTGCTTGCGATTGAAACGAGGGAGGTTGCTGAGGAAGCGATCAACGCGCATTTTGACTTTTCAATTGCTTGTCCACCTGGGCGCAGCGCGGGCACAGGCAGGCGGTGTTGCGCAGTTCATCGGGCAAGGCTTCAAGCACCGCCGGGTCGATGCTGACGCTGTAGCACCAGCAGGCTTGATCGGCCGTACGCGGGTCGGCGAGGGAGCAGTCGTTGGGCGCACCGCAGGCGGGGCAGAGGGTAGGGGTGGTCATCGGTCGATTCAGGCTGTATCGGGCAGGGCCCCGGAGTTACCTGCACGATACAGTCCCGTCCGGCTATTGCAAGCTGCGCAGGTAGCTGCGCCAGCCGCCGAAATGGCTGATGTCCACCGCGCCCGCCAGCCCATAGGGCTCGCAGATAAAGCCGCTTTCCCACCGCCCATCCGCCAGTTGCACTTTGCCCAGGCCCAAGGGCGCCGGGATGCCGGTGAGGAAGGAGCCCAGTTCACGGCTCGGCAGTTCCCACACTTCCACTTCGATGGCGGTGCCGCCCTCACTCACCCGCAGCATGCCGGGGCGATACGGCGGCCCACCCGCCAGGGCGAACAGTTGATAGTCGGGCGAGCTGCGGGTGCGCTCAATCAGGTGTGCCCCCCGGCGCAACAGCTGGCTGTTCAGTGCCAGCCCCTGCAGGTGCGCGCCGCACACCACCAACCGTGTGCAGTCATGGCTGGCGACAGTAGTGGGCACGCCCAGTGATGCGTCTTGCTGACGCTGCAACGCATCTGCCACGCCCAACAGGTATTGGTCGGTAAACGCTCGGCCAAATACGGTCACGCCCCACGGCAGGCCGTTGTCCATCACGCCGCTGGGCACGGCGACGGCGGCGTAGTCCAGCAGGTTCATGAAGTTGGTGTAGTAGCCCAGTTCGGCATTGCGCAGCACCGGTTCGGCGTGCAGTTCTGCCAGCGTCACCGGGCGACCGATCGCGGGCGTCAGCACGCAGTCCAGCCCCTCCAGCGCGCGGTCGCACTGGGCTTTCAAGGTTTGCAGGCGGTAGTGCGCACGGAAGGTGTCGACGCCGGTGACCGCCGGTGCCTTGGCCAATACCGCACGAATCACCGGCAGCACCGCCTCGGGATCACGCTCCATCAGTTCACCGGCCACGCTGTAGCGTTCGGCCACCCACGGTCCTTCGTAGAGCAGGCGCGCCGCTTCAAGAAACGGTGACAAGTCCAGTGCCACCGGCTCACCGCCGAGGGCAATCATGCGGGCGATGGCTTGCTGGAACAGCCGCGGGCCTTGCGCGCAGCCAAAGAATTCCAGGTCTTCCTGGCGCGGCACACCAAAGCGAAAAGGCCTGGGCGCGCCAAAGGCCGGTGCGTCATTCCACGCCGGGTTCTGGCGGCTGTAGGCGTCCAGCGGATCAAGTTTGGCGGTCAGCGCCAGCAACTGGCTGGCTTCCCGTGCGGTGCGGGTAAACGTGGTGACGCAATCCAATGTGCGGCAGGCCGGCACCACCCCAGCGGTGGAGATCAACCCTTTGGTCGCCTTGAGCCCCACCAGGTTGTTCAGCGCCGCCGGCACACGCCCGGAGCCTGCGGTGTCGGTGCCCAGGGCAAAACTGGCGACACCCAGTGCGACCGCCAATGACGATCCGGCACTGGACCCGCCCGACGGATATTCCGCCAACACGCTGTTGGGGCAGACGCCGTACGGCGAGCGGCTGCCATTGAGCCCGGTGGCGAACTGGTCGAGGTTGGTCTTGCCCAGCGGCACGGCGCCCAGGGCGATCAACTGCTCGACAATCGTCGCGCTGTGCTGCGGCACGTACGCAAACGCCGGGCAGGCAGCGGTGGTGGGAATACCGGCCAGGTCAATGTTGTCCTTGATTGCAAAGGGCACGCCGTACAGCGGCAACTCGGCCGGGTCGCGACGCTCCAGTGCGGCCAGGTATGGCTCCATCTGCGCGACGCTGAGCAGGTGAATGAACAGGTGATAGTCGGGGTTCAATTGCACGGCTTTTTCACGCAGATGCAACAGCACTTCCCGTGGGGTGGTGTCGCCACTGAGGTAGGCATTGCGCAAGTTGTCCAGTTGCAGGTTCATGGCTTGTCCGCCTGTCGAAATAGAAAAGTCAGTCACGTTCCAGTACCACTACGCGTTGCCCGGCACCAATGCCGCTGCCGGGTTGCACGGGGATCTCACGCACAGTGCCGGCGAACGGCGCCACCACGGGGATTTCCATTTTCATCGACTCCAGGATCACCAGCACATCGCCTGCAGCCACTCGCTCTCCGGCGGTGACCTGGACCTGCCAGAGGTTGCCGGCGATATGGCTGTCGATGCTGTATTCATTGGTGTGCAGCGGCGTGTCCGCAGCCAGTGGCGCCGCCAGCTCCTCGCTGTCGAAATGCGCCTGGCCGCTGGCAATCCAGCGTTCGCGCTCGGCGTTGAAGGCGTGCTGCTGTTGCTCACGAAACGCGCTGATGCCCGTTGCTTCGCGCGCCAGGAAGGCCTGGTAATCGGCCAGGTCCAACTGGCTGTTCTCAATCCCCAGCTCAAATCGGCCCAAGGGGAAATCCCGACGAATCCGTAGCAACTCGTCAGCACTCACCGGATAGAACCGGATCTGGTCAAAGAACCGCAGCAACCACGGCTTGCCCTCAAACGCCGCGACTTCACGGTAGCGATTCCACATCTGCAAGGTCCGCCCCACAAACTGGTAACCGCCGGGGCCTTCCATGCCGTAGATGCACAGGTATGCACCGCCAATGCCCACCGAGTTCTCGGCGGTCCAGGTGCGCGCCGGGTTGTACTTTGTGGTCACCAGGCGATGGCGCGGGTCCAGCGGCGTGGCCACCGGGGCGCCGAGGTACACGTCGCCCAGGCCCATCACCAGGTAGCTGGCATCGAACACCGTGTGGCGTACCTCGTCGAGGTTGGCCAGGTCGTTGATGCGGCGGATGAACTCCAGGTTGCTCGGGCACCAGGGCGCGTCCTTGCGCACGGTGGTCATGTATTTCTCGATCGCCAACTGGCACGCCGGGTCGTCCCACGACAGCGGCAAATGCACGATGCGTGAGGGCACTTGCAGGTTCTGCGTGGCGCATACGGCGGTCCACTCGTTGGCGATCAACGCCAGCAAGTCGGCCAGGGGCAGTTGTTCGGGTTGATAGTGGATCTGCAACGAGCGGATGCCCGGCGTCAGGTCGATCACACCCGGCAGGGCACGGGCCTCCAGCGCTTGCATCAGGGCGTGGGCGCGAAAGCGTAGTACCAGGTCCAGCTCCGGTGCGCCGATTTCCAGCAGCAGGTGAGTGTCACCGGCAAGGCGAGCGACCAGTTGGGTGTCGGCGCTGCCGATGTCCAGTACCACCGGCGACTCGATCACTTGAGAAGGCTGGCTTGGCTCAGGCACTTGATCCCATTTCAAGGCAAGCTCCCGGGCCGTTTTGAGATCGACCGGTGCGAAGCAAATTTTGTCGCCTGCCTTGAGCTGGCCGAGTTGCCACAAGTCTGCCTCGACCACCGTTACCGGGCACACAAACCCGCCCAGGCTTGGCCCGTCCGGCCCGAGGATCACCGGCATGTCCCCGGTGAAATCCACCGCGCCGATGGCATAGGGGTTGTCATGGATATTCGACGGGTGCAGCCCCGCTTCACCGCCATCCGTGCGTGCCCACAACGGTTTGGGCCCGATCAACCGTACGCCGGTACGGCTGGAGTTGAAGTGCACTTCCCATTGGGTGGCGAAGAAGGTGTCGATGTACTCGGGCTTGAAGTATTCCGGCGCGCCGTGGGGGCCGTAGATTACCCGCAGCGTGCGCGTTTGCGGCAGCGGCTCGGCTATCAATTGTTGCCCAGCACCCGCGTCCGTCAATGGCCGCAGGTGCAACACATCGCCGGCCCGCAACGCGCGCCCGCCATGGCCGCCGAACTGGCCGAGGGTGAAGGTGCTTTTGCTGCCCAGATAGTCCGGCACCTGCAACCCGCCGCGCAGGCACAGGTAACTGCGTGCGCCGGCGCCAGCCATGGTGCCCAGGCTCAATACCGAACCCGCCTCGATCAACAGCGTGGTATTCATCGGCACCGGTTGATCATCCAACAGCAGCGGAATGACTGCGCCGGTGACCGCCACGACCGCCGCGCAATTGAAGCGCAGCATCGGCCCACTCATGGTGATTTCCAGCGCGGCGGTACCGTCGCTGTTGCCCAGCAGGCGATTGCCCAGGCGCAGCGCACGGCTGTCCATCGGCCCTGACGGCGGCACGCCCACCGCCCAATAACCGAGGCGGCCTGGGTAGTCCTGCACACTGGTTTGCGTGCCCGCACTCAGCACTTCGACGGTGTCGGCGACGTAGACCAGATCTTCCAGGCAGCGGGTCCATGGGTGGCCACTGGCGAAGGGCGCGGCGAGCAGGATCTGGCTCAGGTAATCGCGGTTGGTTTCCAGGCCGTAGAGTTGGCTGTCGCTCAGTGCCCGGTGTAAATCCAGGCGTGCCTGCTCCCGGGTAGGCGCCCACGTGATGAGCTTGGCGATCATCGGGTCGAAGTACGGTGGGATCTCGCACCCGGCTTCTACCCAGGTATCGATGCGCAAGCCATCGGCAACCGGGAAGTCCACCTGGGTCAGCAAGCCCGGGCTGGGTTGGAAATCCCGGCCAGGGTCTTCTGCATACAAACGTGCCTGGATTGCATGGCCTTGAGGGCTTAAAACAAGCTCGTTCAACGGCGGCATTTCACCTGCCGCCAATTGCACCATCCAGCGCACCAGGTCCACACCCCACACTTGTTCGGTGACGCCGTGTTCCACTTGCAACCGGGTGTTCACTTCCAGGAAATAGAAGCGCCCATCGGCGCTATCAAAGATAAATTCCACGGTACCGGCGCTGCGGTAGTTCACCGCTTTGGCCAGGGTGATGGCGGCCGCGCATAACGCCTCGGCCATGCCGTCGGGCAGGTTCGGCGCCGGGGTTTCTTCGAGGACTTTCTGGTTGCGCCGCTGCACCGAGCAGTCACGCACGCCGAGGGCGATCACCTCACCCGCGCCGTCGCCAAACACCTGCACTTCCAAGTGGCGCGCGTGCTGGATGTACTTCTCGATGAACACGCCGGCATCGCTGAAGTTGTTCTGGCCCAGGCGTTTGACCGCTTCGAAGGATTCGCTCAATTCGGTCGCATGGCGGCACACGCGCATGCCAATACCGCCACCACCGGCGGTACTTTTGAGCATCACCGGGTAGCCCACGTGGTCGGCGGCGAGCAGGGCGGCGTCGACGCTGTCGAGCAGCTCGGTACCTTCCAGCAACGGGATTTGATGCTGCTTGGCCAATGCGCGGGCCGTGTGCTTGAGACCGAACACGCGCAGTTGCTCGGGCGTTGGCCCGACGAAGGCGATGCCGGCGTTTTCACAGGCCTCGGCAAAGGCAGCGTTTTCCGAGAGAAAGCCATAACCCGGATGGATGGCCTTGGCGCCACAGGCCTTGGCGATGGCGAGGATTTTTTCCACCGCCAGGTAAGTGCCCGCCGCCGCGCCTTCACCGAGGCTGTAGGCTTCGTCGGCTTGCTGGATATGCAGGCTGGCGGCATCGGCTTGCGCGTACACCGCAACGCCTTTTACGTGAAGCTCGCGCAAGGTGCGCAGGATGCGGCAGGCAATGGCGCCGCGGTTGGCGATCAAGAGTTTTTCGAACATGGCAAAACCCTGCGGGCCGTCCCGCCTATTGGGGTGCGCGCCAGGGTCGTCCATGGCGCAAATCTGTGAAGTTGATGCAGTGCCCATGTGGGAGCCGGGCTTGCCCGCGATGGCGGTGTATCAGTCACGCCATTGGTCGACTGACACACCGCCATCGCAGGCAAGCCAGCTCCCACATTGGGAACTCATTGTTTTCGGATGCACTGCCCGGCGCGGGATTGGCACAAACCGAACAACCATTGGCGCAACCGCTTCATTTTCAGTTCCATACCAGTAGCTCCGCAGGGGTGGGGTTGTAGGCATTGCACGGGTTGTTCAACTGCGGGCAGTTGGAAATCAGCACGATCACGTCCATCTCCGCACGCAAATCGACGTATTTGCCGGGGGCGGATATACCGTCCTCAAACGTCAGCCCACCGTCGGCTGTCACTGGCACATTCATGAAGAAATTGATGTTCGGCCCGATGTCGCCTTTACCCAGCCGGCCATCGTGGGCGCAGGCCCGCAGGTAGTTGTCGCGGCAGCTGTGCATGTAGCGTTTTTCCAGGGCGTAGCGCACGGTGTTGCTCTCCTGGGCGCAGGCGCCGCCGAGGGTGTCGTGGCGGCCACAGGTGTCGTCGACGATGGTCAGCATCGGCTGGCCGAGGTTGGAATACAGCACGCTGCCGATGCCCAGGTACACGCTGTTCTGCCGACGCAGGGTGCGCTGCACGTCGTAGCGTTCCTTGGGGTTCTTGAGGCTGTAGAACAAGGTGTCGACAGCCTGGTTGCCCTCCAGGTCGAGGATGCGCAGGGTCTGCCCGGCCTTGACCTCCATCAGCCACGGCTCGCCAGCGGGAATGGTGGCGCGGTACACGGCCGCATCCGGTTGTTTCAGTGCGATAGACATGGCAGCTCCTCAGGCGAACAGACGGTCGGTGTTGATAAAGCCGCGCTCGTTTTCCGGGCGCGAGGTGCGGCAGTGTTCAGCGACGCTTTTGTCGGCGTTCATCCAGGCCAGTTTCAGCGGTTGCGGGGCGTAGTCGGGGTTGGGGTCCATCGGGTGTTGCAGGGCGGTGAGCACCACCAGGGTGTCCATCGGCGCGTAGAGTTCGATGTAGTCACCGGCCTTGGAATTGCCCGGCACAAAGTGCAGGCCACCGTCGCCATCCACGCTGACGCGGCTGAACAGGTTGAGGGTCATCAGCAGGTCCGACAGCCCCAGGCCCCACTTGCCCAACTCCACCAGCAGGTTGTCGGTGCCGTTGCGGAAGAAGCCGTTGCGCATTTCCTGGTAACGCCCCTGGCCGTACTTTTCGGCGACTTCGCTGGCGCAGAGCACGCCGCCGATGCTGTCACTCCAGCCGCAGGTGTCTGCGGTGATGGCGGCCAGAACGCGGCCCATGTCGGAGTACAGGCAATGGCCGGTGGTGAGCTTGGCGGTGTGTTGGCATTTGAGGCTGTCGGGCAGGTTCAGGCGCTCGGTTTTTTCATTGGCATTGAGCAGCGTGAGGCTGACGTTGGCGCCGCCGCGCAGGTCGGTAAGGCGCAGCAGTTGGCCGCGCTTGAGCACAAACGAACGGTGACCGCCGCCGGGCAGCATTTCTTCGGCAAACGGTGGGAACAGTTGGGTGGAATCGGTCATTGGGCAGTCGCTCCAAGTTCTGCGGCGAGCGCCTTGCGGCGTTCGCTGTTCAAAGGGATGTCGTAGGTGATGCGGGCGCCATAGGCACCGGGGGCGTGAGGATCGACGCGGACTTTGTCGAACACCAGCAGGCGCGTGCCGAGGCTGAAGCCTTCGCTGAGGTCGTGGGTGACCATGAACACCGTCAGCCGGGTTTCGCGCCACAGCTCCAGCAGCAACTGGTGCATGTCTTTGCGAATGCCCGGGTCGAGGGCGCCGAAGGGTTCATCCAGCAGCAATACGCGCGGTTTCATGATCAGGGCCTGGGCGATGGCCAGGCGTTGCTGCATACCGCCAGAAAGCTGCGCCGGGTACTTGTCCAGGGCGTGGCCAAGGCCGACTTTATGCAGCAGGGCGGCGGCCTGTTCCCGCGCGTCTTTCTTAGCCTTGCCGAACAAGCGTCCCAGCAGTGCCGAGCGCGGCAGTTCCAGGCCCAGCGCGACGTTGTCCAACACGCTCAAATGCGGGAACACCGAGTAACGCTGGAACACCACGCCACGGCTGGCATCCGGCTCGGCGGCAAGGGCCTGGCCATTCAATAGAATCTCGCCCTTGCTCGCGGTTTCCTGGCCCAGCAGCAGGCGCAGAAAGGTGGATTTGCCGCAGCCTGACGTGCCCACCAGCGTGCAGAACTCGCCCTCGGCCACATGCAGGTTGAGCCCTTCCAGCACCACTTGGTCGCCGTAGCGCTGCCACACATTGTTCACGCTGATAAAGCTCATGCCCGCGCTCCTTCGTACCAGGGGAACGCGCGTCGGGTCAGGGCCTTGAGGCCCCAGTCCATCAGCCACGCAAGCAGGGTGATCCACACCACGTAGGGCAGGATCACGTCCATCGCCAGGTAGCGGCGTACCAGGAAGATCCGATAGCCCAAGCCATCGGTGGAGGCGATGGCCTCGGCGGCAATCAGGAACAACCACGCCGAACCCAGCATCAGGCGCAGTGAGATCAGCAGGCGTGGCAGCAATTGCGGCAACACCACGCGCAGCATCAAGGTCCAGGTGGACGCACCGAGGGTCTGGGCTTTTACCAGCAACTCGATAGGAATTTCCCGCGCGCGCTGTTCCAGGTCTCGCGCCAATGCCGGGGTGATGCCGATCACGATCAGCATCACCTTCGACAACTCGCCCAGGCCAAACACGATGAACAGGATCGGCAGGATCGCCAGCGGCGGCACCATCGACAGCACGGTCAGCAGTGGCGACAGCGGCGCGCCAAACAGCGGCAAGGTCCCGGCGGCAATACCCAGGCACAAGCCGGCGAGGGCACTGATGCCCAGGCCGATGGCCAGACGCTGCAGGCTTGACGCGGTGTCTTGCCACAGCACGTATTCACCGGTGCGGCTGTCGGCGCTGAACGCCAGGCGCTTTATGGCGTCGCCCATTTGCACGGCGCTGGGCAGCAGCTTGTCGTTGGGGTTGTCCGCCAGGCGCTCGGCCGAGCCTACGAAATAGGCGAACAGCAGCAGCGCGAAGGGCAGCAGCACCAACAGCAAGCGGCTGGAGCGTTCCGGGTGACGGTTGATCAGGCGCATGGCCGGGTCCTCTTACAGCTTGCCGTCGGCGGCCATCTGCACGTAGCTGGGGTCGAAATGCAGCTTGAGGTTGGCGGTGTCACCGCTGGTCACGCCATTGGCAAAGCTCATGCCCACGGCGCTGGTGTCCTTGGCGCCTTCACCGAGCAAGCCGTGCTCAAACGAAAACTCGGCGACCTTACGCATGGTGGTCGGCAGTTGTTTGCTGGTGGCAAACGCCAGGGCTTCCTGGGGCGTGGCGAACAGCTTGGTGGTGTCCAGTTGCGACTGGAAACCCTTGAGGTCGGTGCCGGAAGCCTTGGCCATGTGTTCCAGGGCTTCGGTGCTGGCGGCGCCCTTGGCATTCATCAGCGCGACTGTCTCGAACCAGGCGCCGGTGAGGGCCTTGCCCAGGGCCGGGTTGTCCTTGAGGACCTGGGTGTTGACCACCATCATGTCCATGATTTCGCCGGGCACTTTGCTGGAGTCGAACACCTCGGTCACACCCGGCTTGGCCTTGATCTCGGAGAGCATCGGGTTCCAAGTGGTCACGGCCTGCACCTGGTCGGTGTTGAAAGCGGCGGCGATATCGGCGTCTGAGGTATTGACCACTTTCAGGTCTTTTTCGGTGAGGTCGGCCGACTCCAGCGCGCGGGCCAGCAGGTAATGAGATACCGAGAGTTCCACCAGGTTGACGTTCATGCCCTTGAGGTCGGCCACGGTCTTGCCGGTGCCCTTGATGACCACGCCGTCGTTGCCGTTGGAGAAGTCACTGACCACCAGCGCAGTGCTGTCCACGCCGCCGGCGGCGGGGATGGTGAGGGCGTCCATGTTGGTCATGGTGCAGCCGTCGAACTGGCCGGCGGTGTACTGGTTGATGGATTCGACGTAGTCATTGAGCTGCACCATGTCGATCTTGATGCCGTACTTCTTGGCCCACTTGTCGAGGATGCCTTGGCTGCCGGCGTACTCCCACGGCATCCAGCCGGCGTAAATGGTCCAGCACACGCTGAAGTGGTCTTTGGGGGCGGCTTGGGTCTGGACGCTCAGCACCGCGGCAAAGGCGGCGGCGAGCAAGGCGGGTAAACGGGGTGATGGCATGGGGCTTCTCCAGTTGATCAAGGGCGAGCAGGAGCAACGCGGCACCGTGAACGGTGGCTTGTCTCCCGGGCTTTTATCCCGCCGTGTAACCTCAACTGGAGGTCGCCAACTCTCGGACCAGCCACTCGCTTGAAGCGAGCCGGAACCCTAGTCGGCCATTGCAAATTGTGGTGCCGCGAACCTGTTATCAATCCTGCACGTGAGAGGCAAAGCGAGAGTCGTGCCAAGTGGCGTCGACGCCCGGTTTTTCAGGCGGGTAGTGCAGGAGGGGAGGCTTGTGTGAGGGGCGAGTGCATCACGCGGGTGCGCGGATGCACTGCAATGAAGCGTTTACAACTGGAACTTGCTGACCAAGGTGTTGAACGAGGTGGCCAGGCGCGACAGGTCTTGGCTGGACGCGTTGGTCTGGTGCGCGCCAGCGGCGGTTTGGGTGGACAGGTCCTGGATGTTCAGCAGGTTGCGGTCTACCTCACGGGCGACCTGGGCTTGTTCTTCCGACGCGGAGGCGATTACCAGGTTGCGCTCGTTGATCTTCGCCACGCTGTCCGTGATCCGCTGCAGCGCTTCACCGGCGTTCTGCGCCAGGGCCTGGGTGTTAGTGGCCCAGGTCAGGCTCTTGTTCATGGCGGCCACGGCGTCATCGGCGCCGACCTGTACGGCGCCGATCATTTTTTCGATGTCGACGGTGGACGTTTGCGTGCGATGCGCCAGCGCCCGCACTTCATCGGCGACCACGGCAAAACCGCGACCTTGCTCACCGGCACGGGCGGCTTCGATGGCGGCGTTGAGGGCCAGCAGGTTGGTCTGGTCGGCGATGCCACGGATCACGTCGATCACATTGCCGATTTCGCGTACTTGGCCGGCGAGGTCGGCCACCGACTGCGTAGAGTCGTTGATCTCATCCACCATCGAGCGCATGCCGGACACGGCCTGTTCCACCTGCTGGCGGCCATCTTCGGCTTCGGTGGTGGCCTGGCGCGAGGCTTCGGAGGTGGACACGGCGTTGCTCGCGACTTCGTCCACCGCTGCAGTCATCTGGTTCACCGCAGTGGCGGCTTGCTGGATTTCGTCGTTTTGGCGCGTCAGGCCACGGCTGCTCTCATCGGTGACTGCGCTGAGTTCTTCGGCGGCCGAGGCGAGTTGGTCGGACGCATTGGCGATTTCCACCAGGGTGCTTTTGAGGCCGCCCTGCATATCCGACAGCGCCATCAGCAGCTGCCCGGCTTCGTCGGTGCGTTCGGTGATGATGGCTTGGGTCAGGTCGCCCTTGGCGATGCGCTGTGCGCTGTCTACCGCTTGGGCGATGGGGCGGGTGATCAGGCGGGTGATCAACACTCCAATGGCGATGGCGATGATGAAGGCCAGCACGATGCCGCTGATCATCCAGGTCAGCGCGCTGGCGCGCAGGTCATCGGCGGCGACGGCGCCTTCTTGGATCTGGCGGTTGTTGGACTCGATCATCACGCGGATCAGTTCGCGCGCCTGGCGGAACAGCTCATTGTTGGTGGAGTTGAGTTGGTTGCGGGCCTGTTCGAACTGGCCGCCATCGAGCAACGCAATGACGCGGTCGGAGTTGCTGATGTACGTGGGCCAGAGCTGGTCGAGCTTGTCGCCTGCCGCCCGTTCGTCGTCTTCCAGCGGCGTGGCACGGTAAGTGGCGTAGGCCGCCTGGCTGCGCTTGAGTTCGTTGGCGATGTCTTGGCGTACACGGTCGCGGTCTTGCGCGGCGACGTCACCTTTGCTGGCGTCCATCAGGCGGTACAGGCCGCGGTTGTGGGCGACCAGGCCATTGAGGGTGGCCGCCGTGTTACTGACCGAGACCAGGTTGTTGGAGAACGTCAGTTCCAGGGCCGTAGCAAGGCGAGCGACCCCCTGAATACCCAACAGGCCGACCCCGAGGGTGACCAGTGCACACATAAGAAATGAAAGCAGCAGCTTGGTAGCGATTTTCATGGGTCGAATCCGGCGATAGGGGCGAATGGCGCACGCTAGAGCCTCCCTGGCTTTGTGCGATGTCATAGTGACATCATCGCAATCGACGGAGATTCGGGCCAGGTAAATTTACTGAAACGATAAATCTAATGGGTTGCTGACCCTGGGGGCGCGGCTTCGAAGGGGGGCATCAGTCAATCCGCGTAGATGTATCAATCTATTACCAGATCGCACCAGATTCGGTTTTTGATGTCAGATATTTCGTCATTCAGTGAAAGATGAATGCCGCCCTCCAGCGTCGCTGGAGGTGCTCTTCCGCGGTCCAGGAGGCCGCCATGTATCGACGATTGCTACTCAGCGCTTTACTCGGTCTGACCCTTTCCGCCTGTGTGCCTTACTACGACGGTGGTGCCACGTACTATCGTTCCGAGGTCTACACCGCGCCCGCGCCGGCCTACTACTACGGCGGCCCGACCTACATGTATGGACGTAGCTACTACGCGCCGCCACCGCGCTACTATTCGGCGCCGCGCTATTACCAGCCAGCACCGCGCTATTACCCGAGGCCGGATTACCGACCCTATCCAAACCAGGGTTGGGGCAATCGCTGGGGTAACGGCGGCGGTCATAACCGGGGTGGCCATGACGGCGGTGGCCATGGCGGGCACCGTTAAATCTCGGAGAGGTCCGCCAGCGGGTGCCTGCCTTCCCACGCCTTGTGAAAGTGTGCCTGCACCACTCCCTCGGGAACGCTATTGATATCGGGCCAGTGCCAATGCGGTTTCTGGTCCTTATCGATCAATCGCGCCCGAACGCCTTCGGCGAATTCCGGGTGGCGGCAGCAATTGAGGCTCAAGGTGTATTCCATCTGGAACACCTGGGCCAGGGACAGGTGGCGGGCGCGCTGAATCTGCTCCCACACCAGGTGCGCGGTCAGCGGGCAACCCTCGCTCAAGGTCTTGCCGGCGCGGTTGAACAGTGGGTCGTTGTGCTCGCGCAGCTGGCTTAGTGCGCGCCAGGCACAGCGCACATCGCCAACGTCCAACCACTCGTCGATCTGCGCGCGTCGCGGCAGCCATTGAGCTTCGGGTTGCTGGTCCACGGCTTCCTGGGCCAGTGCCTTGAGCAGGCTGTTGAGTTGCATCGCTGTTTGTTCCTGCCAGTTCAGTTGCAACAGGCCATCGAGCAGTTCGTCCTGTTGGTCGTCACGCAGGAAACGGTCGGCCAGGTCCAGGTCCAGGGCGTCGCGCCCGTTGATATGGGCGCCGGTCAGGCCAAGAAACAGACCCAACTTGCCCGGCAGGCGCGACAAGAACCTGCTGGCCCCTACATCGGGATACAAGCCGATGCTGATTTCGGGCATGGCCAACCGGCTGCTCGGTGTGACGATGCGCACCGCCGCGCTTTGCAGCAGCCCCATGCCGCCGCCCAGCACATAGCCGTGGCCCCAGCAGATCAACGGTTTGGTGTAGGTGTGCAGGCGGTAGTCGAGGCGATACTCCGCCGCAAAAAACTGTGCGGCCAAGTCAGGTACGACGCCGGGTTGTTCACGGCAGGCCAGGGCCAGGCTGCGCACTTCGCCGCCGGCACAAAACGCCTTGGGGCCGTTGCCGCGCAGTAGCACGCAAACGATGTTCGGGTCCTTGGCCCAGGCGTCCAGGCGTTCGCCCAGCGCCAGGATCATCGGCAGGGAGAGGGCGTTGAGGGACTTTTCCGCATCCAGGCTGGCGATGCCAATGCGGGCACCGTCGCTGCCGGTCAGCTCTTCGAAGTGCAGGTTCATCGTGACCTCATTCGGGGAAGTGAAGGATGAGTATGATCCCTTCGTGGGAAAAAACCGGTTGTGTGTCAGATCAATTGACAAGCGGGGTCAGCTTTCCTAGGGTTCGCCACATTCTTTTTTACAAGACCATTCAACCATGACCGAAGACGACCGTATCAAACTCGAACCCAGCTGGAAACACGCCCTGCGGGATGAGTTCGAGCAGCCGTATATGGCCCAGTTGCGCGAGTTCCTGCGCCAGGAACATGCCGCCGGCAAAGAGATCTACCCGCCCGGTCCGCTGATTTTCAATGCCCTCAATTCCACGCCGCTGGACAAGGTCAAGGTGGTGATCCTCGGCCAGGACCCTTACCACGGCCCCGGCCAGGCCCACGGTTTGTGCTTCTCGGTGCAACCGGGCGTGCCGACGCCACCGTCCCTGGTGAACATCTACAAAGAGCTCAAGCGCGACCTCAATATCGACATCCCCAACCACGGCTGCCTGCAAAGCTGGGCCGACCAGGGCGTGCTGATGCTCAACACCACCATGACCGTAGAGCGCGCCAATGCCAACGCCCATGCGGGCAAGG
This sequence comes from Pseudomonas sp. PGPPP1, assembly GCF_002255865.1. NCBI lineage: Bacteria > Pseudomonadati > Pseudomonadota > Gammaproteobacteria > Pseudomonadales > Pseudomonadaceae > Pseudomonas > Pseudomonas sp. PGPPP1. Next base: position 171,373 of record NZ_NKIG01000009.1, read on the forward strand.
GCTGGCAGTTCTTTACCGATCGGATTATCGAAGTGGTCAGCCAGCATCAGCCGCACCTGGTGTTCCTGCTGTGGGGCGCCCATGCGCAGGGCAAGCAGAAGCTGGTGGATGCGACCAAGCACCTGGTGTTGACCTCGGTGCATCCGTCGCCGTTGTCGGCGTATCGCGGGTTCTTGGGGTGTGGGCATTTCAGCCGCACCAACAAGTTTCTTGAGCAGAATGGCGAGACGCCGATTGAGTGGCGGTTGCCGCCGGCCTAAAGTTTGTCCGCAGGCCAATATGGGAGCGGGCTTGCTCGCGAATGCGGAGTGTCAGACAGCAAATTTTTCACTGACACACCGCATTCGCGAGCAAGCCCGCTCCCACATTTAGAACGGTGCCAAGCCTTATGTTTGTTCTGGCTGACGGTTCCAATGCCTGAACAACGGCTCCGCCAGAAACAGCACAAACAACAACCGCATCACCTGCATCGCCGTTACCAATGGCACCGACAGCTGCAAGGTCTCTGCCGTCAAGCTCATCTCGGCAATCCCGCCGGGCATCATGCCCAAGGTCAACGAGCGCAGGTCCAGATGGGTCAGTGCACTCAAACCCACCGCCGCCAATGTCGCCAGCGCCATGGTCAAGGCCGTACCGATCAAGGTGCGTCCCATGAATGAGGGCGCGCGGCGAAAGAACTGACGGTTGAAGTGGCAACCCAAACCGCTGCCGATCAACCACTGGCCAATCTGGCTGCCACCGTCAGGCAGGCCGATGTGCAGGTCCCACACCACGCTAGCGGTAGCGCTCACCAACAATGGCCCGAATAGCCAAGGGTTTGGCTGACGCAAACGCTGCCATCCCCATGCCACCAACGCGCCAAGGGGAAAGAGCATCAGCAACCACGGCCAGCTCACCGGCGCCGGGTGAAACTGCGGCGTGCCGCCTTCCAGCACATACTTGAAGATCGCTGGCACACACAACACCACCACCAGCACGCGCAAACTCTGCCCCGCCGCGACACGGCTGAGCACCGCGCCATTGCGTGCGCCGAGGTTGACCATCTCACCGGAACCGCCGGGCATGCTGGAGAAGAACGCCGTAGCGCGGTCTTCACCACTGCGTCGCATCAACCATACGCCGACAATGCTCGACAGGCTGGTGACCAGCGCGCCGAAGAAGATCAGCCCGAAATGGCTCATCACCTGCTCGATCACCACCGGGGTGAAGTGCAGGCCGATGCCGATCCCGACCACCCACTGGCCGCATTTGCGCCCGCCGGGAATCTCCGCCAACTGCCACGGCGTGAGGCAACGCACCAGGATAATCGCCAGCAACGAGCCGACCATGTACGGCAAAGGCCAGCCGACCAGGCTGGCCAGGTAACCGCCGGCCAGACCGACCAGCGGTGTTCCCCACCAATGCTTAAAGGTGACCTCAGACATCGGCCACGGCACGACGCTGCAGGGCACGTTTACGGTAGATGCGCACCAGCGGGAACATCAGCATCAACGCAGTCAGCACCCACACACCAAAAGTGATCGGGCTCGACCAGAGGATGTCCAGCGCACCGTTGGAGATCGACAGCGCACGGCGCAGGTTCTGCTCCATCAGGCCGCCGAGGATAAAGCCCAGCAGCACTGGCGACAGTGGGAAGTCGAGCTTGCGCAGGATGTAGCCGAAGATACCGATACCCACCATCAGGAACAGGTCGAAGGTGGTGGCGTGAACGGCATACACACCGATCGCGGTGATGATGGCGATCACCGGCACCAGCGCCCAGTTCGGCACGGCCAGGATGCGGGTGAAGATGCGGATCATCGGGATGTTGAGAATCACCAGCATGATGTTGGCGATGAACAACGACGCGATAAGGCCCCAGACGATGTCCGGTTGCTGTTGGAACAGCAGCGGGCCTGGGGTGATGTTGTACAGCGACAAGGCGCCGATCATCACGGCGGTGGTACCCGAACCTGGAACGCCGAGGGTCAGCATCGGTACCAGCGCGCCACAGGCGGAAGCGCCGATCGCGGTTTCCGGGGCCGCGAGACCGCGCATGTCACCCTGGCCGAATTTACCGCTGGCACCGGCCAGGCGTTTTTCGGTCATGTAGGCAACGGCCGACGCCAAGGTGGCACCTGCACCGGGCAATACACCCATGATGAAACCCAGCAGGCCGCAGCGGATGTTAACCACAAAGACAGCGGACGCTTCCTTCAGGTTGAACATCATCCGTCCGGTGGCTTTCACCGCTTCCTGGCCACGGTGGGTTTTTTCCAGCAGCAACAGGATCTCGCTGATGGAGAACAAACCCAGCACCAACACCACGAACTGGATGCCGTCGGTGAGGTGGATGTTATCGCCGGTAAAGCGGTACACGCCGCTGTTGGCGTCGATGCCGACCGCTGACAGGAACAGGCCGATCAGCGCCGCCACGAAGGTCTTCAGCGGCTTGTCACCGGCCATGCCGCCCAGGCAGACAATCGCGAACACCATCAGGACGAAATATTCCGCCGGTCCGAAGGCTATCGCCCACTTGGCCAGCAGCGGCGCAAACAACACCATGCCGCAGGTGGCGATAAACGCGCCGATAAACGAACTCCACGCCGACAACGACAGCGCTACACCGGCCAGGCCTTTACGTGCCATCGGGTAGCCGTCGAGGGTGGTCATCACGGTGGAAGCTTCACCCGGGATGTTGAGCAGGATCGAGCTGATACGGCCGCCGTACTCGCAGCCCAGGTACACGGCTGCCAGCAGGATCAACGCCGACTCGGGCGGCAGGCCCAGAGCGAATGCGATGGGAATCAACAACGCCACGCCGTTGATCGGGCCCAGGCCCGGCAGCAGGCCGACGACAGTACCGATCAAGGTGCCGCACAGTGCGGTCACCAGGTTGTAAGGGGACAGTGCAACGCCGAAGCCCTGGCCCAAATAGCTGAACGTATCCATATCAGTTCTCCAGAACGTCGAGCAGACCGAGGGGCAGCGGCACATCCATGGCTTTATCGAACAGCAGATAAAGACCGATGGCCATCAGGCTGACGATCACCACACTTGGCAACCAGCGGCCGCCGTACAGGCGTGCCATGGGGATGCCGATCAACATGCTGCTGAGGATGAAACCGAGCGACTCAAAGGTGCCGGCGAACACGATCAGCAAGCCGACACAAATGCCGATCTTGATCAGGGTTTCGCGGTCCAGTGCCGGTTCTTCTTCAGTGTGTTTGGTCGGCTGCGGGCGAAACAGCATGTAGATCAGGCCCAGGCTCATCAGCCCGAGCATGAGCAGCGGGTAGGCACGAGGCCCCACCGGCTCGTAGGAAAACGCCGCCTGATAAGGCCAGGCCATCAGCGCGAGGCCGGCGCACACCAGCAACATCACAGAAGCGAAAATGCGTTGTAAAAGCATGTGAAACTCCTCGGCCACACCCGTTATGGCAACGGGCATGGCCTTGAGACAGAGGGGCGATTACTGGATCAGGCCAAACTCTTTGGCCAGCACTTTGTAGTCAGCCACTTGTTTCTTCACGTAGGTGTCCAGCTCCGGGCCGGTCATGGCGAACGGGAACAGCTCGCGCTGGTCACGCAGCTTGGCGAACTCTTCGGAAGCCAGCAGTTTGTCGAACGCGTCTTTCCACCAGGCGTAGTCCGCATCGCTGACCTTTGGCCCGAGGTAGAAGCCACGCACCACTGGCCAGACGATGTCGTAGCCTTGCTCTTTGGCGGTCGGAATATTCTTCATTTCCGGCTCGTCCAGGCGCTCCTCGGAGAACACCGCCAGCAGGCGCATATCACCGCTCAAGATGTGCGGCATGGAGTCGGAGATGTCGGTACTGCCCACTTGGATGTGGCCGCCGAGCAGGGCCGTGGCGATTTCGCCGCCGCCTTCCAGCGCCACATAACGCAGTTCGCGCGGGTTGATCCCGGCAGCCTTGGCGATCAGGGCGGTTTGCATCCAGTCCTGGCTGCCGACGGTGCCGCCGGAACCGATTACCACGCTGCCTGGATCTTTCTTCAGGGCTTTGACGAGATCGTCGAGGGTCTTGTAGGGCGAATCCGCTTTCACGGCGATGGCACCGTAGCTGGTGCCGACCGCTGCCAACCAACGTACGGCGCTTTCATCGAAACGACCGAACTTGCCTTGGGCCAGGTTCAACAGCGAACCGCTGGACCAGGCCACCAAGGTGCCCGCATCCGCAGGGCGCTGGGCGACCACGGCGTTGTAGGCCACCGCGCCGACGCCGCCAGGCATGTAGGTCACGCGCATGGGCTTGCTCAGCAACTTCTCGTTGACCAGCGCGCTTTGCGCCAGTTTGCAGGTCAGGTCAAAACCGCCGCCGGGGGAGGCTGGGGCGATGCATTCCGGGCGCTTGGGTTCATCGGCGGCCAGCAGTTGGCAAGCGAACACCATGCAGCCGGCGGCGAGGGCCAATTTACGCAGTGAAAAGCTCATGTTTTATCTCCGTCTTTGTTGTTATGAGTAGCGACTACCACAGTGCGACGCTGTAACTGACCAGCACGCGCATTTCATCCGCATCACGGGCCGAGTAGTTGGAACGGTACGTGGCGTTGCGCAGGCGCACGGCCACATCCTTGAACGTGCCGCTTTGCACCACGTACTTGATCTCGCTGTTGCGTTCCCATTCCTTGCCGGTGTCGCCGTTCTTGAGCTTGATGTTGTCACCCGACAGGTAACGGCTCATGAAGCTCAGGCCGGGAATGCCCAGCTTGGCGAAGTCGTAGTCGTAACGCGCCTGCCAGGAGCGTTCTTCGGCGCCGGCAAAGTCGTTGATCTGCACGAAGTTGACCAGGTACGGGTCGCTGCCATCCACATACGGGAACGCGCTGTCGCCGGACATGTGCTGGTAACCGGCGCTGAGCTTATGGCCATTGAGGGCATAGCTGAACAGGCCATTGAGGGATTTGTTGTCGATTTTGCCGCCACGGGCGGCGCCTGCGTCATCACTGATAGCCAGGCGCAAGTCGGCGGCGAAGGTGCCGGGGCCCATTGGGCGCGCGGCCACCAGGCCGAGGAAGTGCTGGCGGTACACGTCGTCGAGCTGGGCGAAGTGGTAGCTGCCGGTGATCTTGTCGGCGAACTTGTAGTCTGCACCACCGAAGTTGAAGTGCTTGCCGGTGGCGCCACTGACGAAGCGGCTGTTCTTGTTGTTGAGCGCGATGTCCTCATAGTGGGTGACGTCGCGGTCCTTGGCTTTGTCCAGGCGGCCGCCGGTGAACACCAGGTTCTTGAATTCCTTGGAGGTGATCAGGCCGCCATTGAAGGTCTGCGGCAGGATGCGGCCGTCGTTGGGCTTGAGGATCGGCAGTTCGGGGATCAGCGAGCCGATCTTCAACTCGGTGGCCGAGATTTTCACTTTGCCGGTCAGGCCCAGCTTGGAGTATTCGTTGGCGGCGCGGCCATCGTCGTGGGTAGGCAACAGGCCGGTGCCGGTGCGGTCGGGGCTGGAGTCGAGCTTGACCCCAAGCATGCCCAGCGCATCCACGCCAAAGCCGACGGTACCGTCGGTGTAGCCCGATTGCAGGTTGAGCATGAAACCTTGGGCCCACTCGTCGCGCTTGGATTGCTGCGCGCTGGTGCCGTCGCGAAAGTCGCGGTTGAAGTACATGTTGCGGGTTTCCAGGGTCCCGCTGCTGTCTTCAAAGAAGGCGGCCTGGCCAAGCGGCGAAAAGCCGGCAAGGGCTGCGGCACTGGCAAGGGCGGTCTGGGTAAGGCGAGAGGAACGCACAGGCGAGAACGCCTGGGGCTGTGTCGACAGCATCGTTGTGTACTCCGTTATTGTTCTTATTTTGGCGAAAACGCTTCGAGGCGTTTTTCGGGCGCTACGGATCAGGTAGCTCGGCAGGCATGACCCACCGTAGCTGGATGCTAAAGGGCGAAGCTTTCACTAACCTTTCAGTTGCCTTTCAATGTTTTCGGGCTTCACAGGGCAGGCGGCGCCTGTAAACTGCCCGGCAAAGCGTGGCGTCGACCATGCCCGAATGAGGTGGAAATCCATGCGTGTCCTTTTGGTTGAAGACCATTTGCAGCTCGCCGAAAGTGTCGCCCAGGCGCTCAAGAGCACGGGTTTGACCGTGGATGTGCTGCACGACGGCGTGGCTGCGGACCTGGCTCTGAGCAGCGAGGAATACGCAGCGGCAATCCTGGATGTGGGCCTGCCGCGCATGGACGGTTTCGAGGTACTCGCCCGTTTACGCGCCCGTGGAAAAAACCTGCCAGTGCTGATGCTGACGGCGCGCAGTGATGTGAAGGACCGTGTACACGGGCTCAATCTCGGCGCGGACGACTACCTGGCCAAACCCTTTGAACTGACCGAGCTGGAAGCACGGGTCAAGGCGCTGTTGCGCCGTAGCGTGTTGGGCGGAGAGCGCCAACAGGCCTGTGGCGTGCTGGTGTATGACCTCGACACACGCCGCTTCACGGTTGGCGGTGAACTGATGACCTTGACGTCCCGTGAGCAGGCGGTGCTTGAAGCGCTGATTGCGCGCCCGGGCCGTGTAATGAGCAAAGAACAACTCGCCTCGCAGGTGTTCGGGCTTGATGAAGAGGCCAGCCCCGATGCCATCGAAATCTACGTACACCGGCTGCGCAAGAAACTCGACGGCCAACCCATCGCCATCGTGACGTTCCGCGGCCTGGGCTACTTGCTGGAAGCTCGCGATGCATAAGCCCAGCAGCCTGCGCTGGCGGCTGCTGTGGAACCTGGCGCTGTTGTTGGTGCTGTTGATGCTGGCCAGCGGCATGAGTGCCTATTGGAACGGTCGCGAGGCCGCCGACACCGCCTACGACCGCACCTTGCTGGCCTCGGCGCGGACCATTGCCGCCGGTTTGACCCAAGTCGACGGCACCCTCAGCGCCAATGTGCCGTATGTGGCCTTGGATACGTTTGCCTACGACAGTGCCGGACGCATTTATTACCAGGTCAACGATATTGATCAGAAGCTGATCTCGGGCTACGAACACCTGCCTGGTCCACCGCCCGGCACGCCGCGAACCGACGATTATCCTGCGTTGGCGCGCTTCTACGATGCCGTGTACCAGGGGCAACCCGTGCGTGTGGTCAGCCTGCTCAAGGCGGTCTCCGAACCGAACATGAACGGCATGGCGGAAATCCGCGTGGCCGAAACCGATGAAGCGCGGGTCGCCATGGCCCGCAGCTTGATGGCCGATACGTTGTTGCGCTTGGGCATGCTGGCGGTGGGCGCGTTGTTGCTGGTGTGGTTTGCGGTCAGCGCCGCGCTGCGCCCGTTGGAGCGTTTACGCACGGCAGTAGAAGAGCGTCAGCCCGACGACCTGCGTCCGCTGCCGTTGGTGGAAGTGCAGCATGAGTTTGGCCCGCTGGTGCGCTCCCTCAATCACTTCACTGAACGCCTGCGTGGCCAGTTCGAGCGCCAGGCGCAGTTTATTGCCGACGCGGCCCATGAACTGCGCACGCCGCTCGCCGCACTCAAGGCGCGTCTGGAACTGGGCCTGCGCAGCGATGCGCCAGACACCTGGCGCAGTACCCTGGAAACCGCCGCCCAGGGCACCGACCGCTTGACCCACTTGGCCAACCAGTTGCTGTCGCTGGCACGCATCGAAAACGGCGCCCGGGCAATTGCCGAGGGCGGCGCGCAGTTGTTGGACCTCAGCCAATTGGCCCGTGAACTGGGCATGGCCATGGCACCGCTGGCGCACGCGCGCGGTGTGGCGTTGGCGCTTGAAGCCGACGAGCCGGTATGGCTGCGGGGCGAACCGACATTGTTGAATGAGTTGCTGAGCAACCTGGTGGACAACGCCCTGGCGCACACGCCGCCGGGCGGCAACGTGATCCTGCGGGTGACCGCGCCGGCGGTGCTGGAAGTTGAAGATGACGGCCCTGGGATTCCGCAGGAGGAGCGTGACCGCGTGTTCGAACGCTTCTATCGCCGCAGCCAGCAGGGTATGGGGTCGGGCCTGGGGCTGGCGATTGTCGGCGAGATTTGCCGGGCCCATCTGGCGCAGATCAGCCTGCACGATGGCGAGCAGGCGGGGCTGAAAGTGCGGGTGAGTTTTATCGCCGGTTGATCAGTAGAACATCGAGCGGGCTTCATCCAGCTCGGCACGCAGGGCGTCGCTGTAAGGGTCGACTCGCAGCTTCTTGATCGCCGGCAGGCTGGAGACCGATACATGTGCCAGCGGGTGATCGGTGCCGCGATGGCAATACAGCACGGCGATCTGCACCAGGTCGATGTAGTCGAGGCTGGCTGAGTCCCGTTCCAGGTTCAGGTATTGACCCGGCAGCTTGGCGAGCATTTCGGGGAAGTCCCAGCCATGCAGCAATTTATCCCCCAGCAACGGGTGGATACTGTCGATCACGTGGTTGAGGCTGACCGGGTCCGAGAGCAACTCGTAGTGGTCTTCGGCATAGGTGAGGATCGGCAACACGCCGATCTGGTGCACCAGGCCGCCCAGCGCCGCCTGGTCTGGCTTGAGCTGGCTGTGGCTACGGCACAAGGCGTAGCTCACGCCCGCTACTTCCAGGCTTCGACGCCACACTTCGCGCATTTTCAGTTCGACCGCTTCGGAGCGGGCGTGGAAGATTTGCTCCATCACCAGGCCGATGGCCAGGTTGCTGCTGTAGTTGGTGCCCAGCCGGGTGATGGCGGTGTGCAGGTCGGTGACTTCCTGGGTCGCGCGTAGCAAAGGGCTGTTGACCACTTTGATCAGGCGCGCCGACAGCGCGGTATCGCGACCGATCACCTTGCTCAAATGGCTGATGCTGATCTCCGGGTCTTCGGCGGCCTGACGAATTTTCAGGGCCACTTCCGGTAAAGTCGGCAGAACCAGGTCATCGTTGCCGATGGCCGTAACCAAAGCCTGTTGGACTTTTTCCGCCAGCTTGTTCATTCATGATCTCTAGGGTGTTGCAAAAAAGTACGGCGATTAACGCTGGATCTCTCGATCACGGTCGAGTGTGTAAGGCAGGTCAAGCAGGTGCAAGGCGGGGCCTTCCAGTGTGCCTAAGTGCACATCGCCACTGTCGGCTGCTTCGGCTTGCAACACCGCCAGAAGTTCAATGGACTGGTCGGCTTTTGCCGCTAGCACCACTTCGCCGATCGAACTGTTGTGGCTGGGTGAAAACAGCGGAGTGCCTGGCTCGGGCGTTTCAGCCGCATCAAGGCTCAAGCGATAAAGGCGACGCTTGAGTTTGCCCAGGTACTGCATGCGCGCGACGATTTCCTGGCCGGTGTAGCAGCCTTTCTTGAAGCTCACGCCGCCGATGGCTTGCAGGTTGAGCATTTGCGGGATGAACAATTCGCGGGTTTGCGGCATGACCTGGCCGATGCCGGCGCGGACCTGGCCGAGCAACCATTCATTCAGATCGCCTTCTTTCAATGCCGCCGTCAATTGGCTGCGTACGGTTTGGGCGTGTTCTGCGGGCACCCAAAGTTCGGCGCGGCCAGGAGATACGCGGATGGCAATGGATGTGTCGGTACGTACGACGCTGTCGGTTTCGGGCGGCAGCTCAAGGCCTAGGCTGGCCAAGGCCTGATCTGCGTTCACCAGGCCGAAACGCGCCCAACCGGCGCTTTCGTCGGTGAGCTTGGATTTGGAAAACACTGCGTATTTTTTCAAGTCTGCCAACTGCGGTTCCAGCAGCTCGCTGGCCATGGCCAGCAACACGCCGTCACCTTGCAGCAAGATACGAAAGCTCGACTGCATGCGGCCTTTTTGTGTACAGCGCGCGCCGAGGCTGGCCTGCGTCTCGCTCAGGTAGTTAAGGTTGCAGGTCAGTTGCCCTTGCAGGAACTTGGCAGCGTCGGCGCCGCGGACGGCGAGAACGCCTTCGTGGGACAGGGGGCAGAAGAAAGCAGAGTCAGCCATGGGTCATCGCAGGTCAAAAAGTCATGGGTGCATCATAGAGGGGCGCCCGGCAAATGGATAGTTTCCGTATGGGGCGACCAAAGCCGAGTGTTCGGGTGCCGTCGGGCCTGTATACTTGCCGCCTATTTGAGGAGCGCTCCATGGTCGAAGATGTAGAAATCAATCGTCTCTACTGGCACAGCCGCCGCGGCATGCTTGAGCTGGACGTGTTGCTGGTGCCTTTCACCAAAGAGGTGTACGCGACCCTCAACCAGGTAGATCGCGACCTCTACGTCAGGCTGCTGACTTGCGAAGACCAGGACATGTTCGGCTGGTTCATGGAGCGCGCCGAATCTGAAGACCCTGAGCTGCAGCGCATGGTTCGGATGATCCTGGATCGTGTCCAGCCCAAGTAATTCGTTCGAATGCCGCTGGCAGGCCTCACGGTTGTTGCTGGCGGCGTATCTCCTTGCCCAACTGTTGGCGTTGGGTGCGCTGTTGTCGCTTGACCTGCCTTATTCAAGCCTCGGAATGCTGGTGTGCCTGGCGCACGCTGCCTGGGTCTTGCCGCGTCATCTGTTACTGACTCACCGTTCGTCGATTCGTGGCTTGCGTCGCGATGAAGATGGCTGGCAATTGTTCAGTGACGAGCGGGGCTGGCACGCCGTGCAGTTGCGTCCCGATAGCCTGGCATTGCCACTTATTGTGGTCTTGCGCTATCGGTTGCCGGGTGAATGGCGGGTGCGTTCGGTGTGTGTGCCGAAGGACTCGCAGGTCGCCGATGTGCATCGACGCCTGCGGGTACGCTTGAAGTTCAGCCGCCGTAGGTGGTTGGCACCAGAATAGTGTCGCGGGCATCTGGCAGCATCTCGGGGTAGTCGAGGGTGTAATGCAGGCCTCGGCTTTCCTTGCGCTCCATGGCTGAGCGAATCATCAGCTCGGCCACTTGGGCCAGGTTGCGCAACTCGATCAAATCGCGGCTGACTTTGTAGTTGCTGTAGAACTCATCGATCTCATCCAGCAGCATGCGCACACGGTGCTGAGCCCGTTGCAGGCGCTTGGTAGTACGCACGATCCCCACGTAGTCCCACATGAAGCGCCGCAGCTCATCCCAGTTGTGGGCGATGATCACGTCTTCGTCCGAATCGGTCACCTGGCTGGCATCCCAGCGGGGCAGGGCGGCGGGTACGGGAATGTGCGGCAGTTGGCCAAGAATGTCCTCGGCCGCCGAGCGCGCATAAACGAAACATTCGAGCAGCGAGTTGCTGGCCATGCGGTTGGCACCATGCAGGCCGGTGAAGCTGGTTTCGCCAATTGCATACAGGCCGGGCACGTCTGTGCGGCCGTGTCGGTCGACCATCACGCCGCCGCAGGTGTAGTGGGCGGCCGGTACCACCGGGATAGGGCCCTTGGTGATGTCGATGTTGAACGCCAGGCAGCGCTCGTAGACGGTCGGGAAGTGCGTCTTGATGAAGGCTTCGGGCTTGTGGCTGATGTCCAGGTAGACGCAGTCGATGCCCAGGCGCTTCATTTCATGGTCGATGGCGCGGGCGACGATGTCACGCGGGGCCAGTTCGGCGCGCGGGTCGAAGCGCTGCATGAAGCGTTCGCCATTGGGCAGCTTCAGGTGTGCGCCTTCGCCGCGTAGCGCTTCGGTAATCAGGAAGCTCTTGGCCTGCGGGTGATACAGGCAGGTGGGATGGAACTGGTTGAATTCCAGGTTGGCCACCCGGCAGCCCGAGCGCCAAGCCATGGCGATGCCGTCGCCGCAGGCTCCGTCGGGGTTGCTGGTATAAAGGTAGACCTTGGCCGCGCCGCCCGACGCCAGGATAGTGAAGCGTGCGCCGTAGGTGTCCACTTCGCCGCTCGCGCGGTTGAGCACGTAGGCGCCGAGGCAACGCTCGCCCTCAAGGCCCAGGCGTTTTTCGGTGATCAGGTCGACGGCAACGCGTTGCTCCAGCAATTCGATGTTGGGGCGTTGGCGGGCTTGGTCGAGCAGGGTCTTGAAGATTGCGGCGCCAGTGGCGTCGGCGGCGTGGATGATGCGGCGGTGGCTGTGGCCGCCTTCGCGGGTCAAATGGAATTCGAAGCCGCCGTCGTCGTTGCCCGCGTGTTCATCTCGGGTGAAGGGGACGCCCTGGTCAATCAGCCATTGAATTGCCTCGCGGCTGTGCTCGACGGTGAAGCGCACCGCGTCTTCGTTGCACAGGCCGCCGCCGGCATTGAGGGTGTCTTCGACGTGAGACTGCACCGTATCGGTGTCGTCCAGCACGGCAGCGACGCCGCCTTGGGCCCAGAATGTCGAGCCGTTGGCGAGGTCGCCTTTGCTCAATACTGCAATTCGCAGGTGGCTAGGGAGGGTCAGTGCAAGGCTCAAGCCCGCCGCGCCGCTACCAATCACCAAGACATCGTGTTGAAACTGTTGGCTCATTTGAGGGATTCCGCAAAAAGCGATCCGAAGAGGTGGCGCAAACAGGACGCCTGGATCGGCGAATCAAAGGGTCACACGGGCTACTAGTATATAGAGGGGGGGAGCGGCACAATAGCCGGGCATTCGTGGCAATGTGAGATTACGGTGCACGGCTGGGGTAAAATCGGCCGGTTGTTGAGGCGGGAACTTTTTGCATAGGCCCCGACTCAATAGCAGGTTGCCCGAAAGCTGGGAAAACGTTGAGTTTATTGGCCCGTCGGGAGCATTGGACGCGTCAGAAAACCGGCGACAAGATTATTCGCGCAGCCGGCGTTGCCCGCGCTGCGTTTTTCGTGTGTGCCAAATCAGTGCGTGCCGGAAACTTGCTTGAAGGGGGAGAACTTTTGCGAAAAGACCGAGTCTATGTTTGCAAGCCTGATCGTTTAGTTATGCAAGCCTCCTTCAAGTACAACGAGGAGTGTTCATGCTAACCCAGGAAGAGGATCAGCAGCTGGTCGAGCGCGTTCAACGCGGCGACAAGCGAGCTTTTGATCTGCTAGTGCTGAAATACCAGCACAAAATTCTCGGGTTGATCGTGCGTTTTGTGCACGACACCCATGAAGCGCAGGACGTTGCACAGGAAGCCTTTATCAAGGCCTACCGTGCACTAGGCAACTTTCGCGGTGATAGTGCGTTTTACACGTGGCTATATCGCATCGCCATTAACACGGCGAAGAACTATCTGGTGTCTCGCGGACGCCGCCCGCCAGATAGCGATGTAAGTTCAGAAGATGCAGAATTTTACGATGGTGATCACGGCCTCAAAGATCTCGAGTCGCCGGAGCGTGCATTGCTGCGCGACGAGATCGAAGGAACCGTTCATCGCACAATTCAGCAACTGCCAGAAGATTTACGTACGGCGTTAACTTTACGTGAATTCGATGGTCTGAGTTACGAAGACATTGCGAGCGTCATGCAGTGTCCGGTGGGGACTGTAAGGTCACGGATTTTCCGGGCCCGGGAAGCCATCGATAAAGCCTTGCAACCGTTGTTGCAGGAAAACTAAAGACAGCGGCGACAGCCAAGAGAGGAACCGCCATGAGTCGTGATGCCCTGCAGGAATCGCTGTCCGCAGTGATGGATAACGAAGCGGATGAACTGGAACTTCGTCGAGTGCTCAATGCATTTGATGATGCCGAAACCCGTGATACCTGGTCTCGTTACCAAGTCGCTCGGGCGGTGATGCACAAGGATCTTCTAATCCCTCGTCTGGATATTGCTGCGGCCGTTTCTGCTGCGCTGGCTGATGAAGCCGTTCCGGCAAAAGCTGCACGTGGTCCATGGCGTAGCCTGGGTCGCTTGGCAGTTGCTGCCTCGGTGACTGTTGCAGTGTTGGCCGGTGTTCGCCTGTACAACCAGGATGAAATCGCTGGTGCCGAACTGGCCCAACAGACCCAACAGCCGGTGATGGCTGGACCTCAGGTCAAAGGCCCAGCGGTATTGGCCGGCTACAAGGAAAGTTCTGACAGCACCGGCCCGATGGCCAATGGTGTACTGCAAGGGCAATCCGGTTGGCAGGACCAGCGTCTTCCAGGCTACCTGCGCCAGCACGCACAGGAATCAGCTCTGAAAGGTACTGAAAGTGCTCTGCCTTATGCTCGTGCCGCAAGCCTGGAAAACCGCTGATACGTAAGGAGCTCTATGCGCGCCATACCGCTCCTTACGCTTTTGCTCAGTGGTTGGTTTGCACTACCCGCCCACGCCGATGAAGCCCAAGACTGGCTGACTCGACTTGGGCGTGCAAAGCAACAGCAAAGCTTTCAAGGTACGTTCGTCTACGAACGTAACGGCAGTTTTTCTACCCATGACATCTGGCATCGCGTCCAGGATGGCCAGGTTCGCGAGCGGCTTTTGCAGCTCGACGGTTCGGCCCAGGAAGTCGTGCGGGTAGATGGTCATACTCAATGCGTCAGCGGCACCCTCGTCGCCGGCCTTGGCAATTCCCGTGATGCACCGTCACGTGCGCTGGACCCGCAAAAACTCAATGAATTCTATGAACTGGCCGTCATCGGCAAATCCCGCGTGGCCGGTCGTAATGCGGTGATCGTGTCGATCACCCCGCGTGATCAATACCGCTATGGTTTTGAATTGCATCTGGATCGCGAAACTGCTTTGCCACTCAAATCACTGTTGCTTAATGATCAAGGGCAACTGCTGGAGCGTTTCCAGTTCACGCGTTTGAATACTTCAGCCGCGCCGGATGACCGTGACTTGCAGCCCAGCAGCGAATGCACGCCTATTGCTGCCGTCAAGAGCGGCGCGCTGGAAGTGGCGTCTACCGAGACTTGGCATCTGGAGTGGCTGCCGCCCGGTTTTCAACTGACCAATACCAGCGCTCGTCAGGATACCCAGACGAAAGCTACGGTCGACAGCCTGATGTATGAAGACGGGCTGGCGCGTTTCTCGGTATTCCTTGAGCCGATCAGCGATGCGAGCGTTACGGAAACCCGTACCCAATTGGGCCCCACGGTTGCCGTGTCCCGCCGCCTGAATACGGTGGACGGCGAAATGATGGTCACGGTCGTCGGTGAAATCCCTATCGGTACCGCAGAGCGCATCGCGCTCTCGGTGCGCGGTGAAAAAAAGCCAGCCGCCAAACCTTGAGCCGTTAATCCTATGTTCATCCTGACCTTTCACTGTACGTTCACGCCAGGTTGGCTGCCGAGAGCATGAAATGTCCGGATCAGCATTTTCACTTGCAAAAATCCCCCATGTTTTTTATAGGTCAGGGCTTGTCGGCTCTGGCCTTGTTTTGTTCGCGGAACAAAGATGTCGGTCGCAGTTTTCGGCGTTTCTTGAACCCTGTCGCTCAACCCTGCTCGTCGTAACGGGAGCTGTATGTCGATACCACGTTTGAAGTCTTACCTATCCATAGTCGCCACGGTATTGGTGCTGGGCCAGTCCTTGTCTGCGCAAGCGGCCGAGCTACCTGACTTTACCCAACTGGTCGAGCAGGCCTCGCCGGCCGTGGTGAACATCAGTACCACGCAGAAACTGCCGGACCGCAAGGTTTCCAACCAACAGATGCCCGACCTCGAAGGCCTGCCACCGATGCTGCGCGAGTTCTTCGAGCGCGGCATGCCGCAGCAGCGCTCCCCGCGTGGCGGTGGTGGCCAGCGTGAGGCTCAGTCCCTGGGTTCGGGCTTCATCATTTCGCCGGATGGCTACATCCTCACCAACAACCATGTGATTGCCGATGCCGACGAGATTCTCGTACGCCTGGCTGATCGCAGTGAGCTGAAAGCCAAGCTGGTCGGCACTGACCCACGTTCCGACGTGGCGTTGTTGAAAATCGATGGTAAAGACCTGCCAGTGCTGAAACTGGGCAAATCCCAGGACCTGAAAGCCGGCCAGTGGGTTGTCGCCATTGGTTCGCCGTTTGGCTTTGACCACACCGTCACCCAAGGTATCGTCAGCGCGATCGGCCGCAGTCTGCCGAACGAAAACTACGTGCCGTTCATCCAGACCGACGTGCCGATCAACCCGGGCAACTCCGGCGGTCCGCTGTTCAACCTGGCGGGCGAAGTTGTGGGGATCAACTCGCAGATCTATACGCGCTCCGGTGGTTTCATGGGCGTGTCGTTCGCGATCCCGATCGACGTGGCCATGGACGTTTCCAACCAGCTGAAAAGTGGTGGCAAGGTTAGTCGCGGCTGGTTGGGCGTTGTCATTCAGGAAGTAAACAAAGACCTGGCTGAGTCCTTCGGTCTCGACAAGCCGGCCGGAGCCCTGGTCGCGCAAATTCAGGACGATGGTCCGGCTGCCAAAGGTGGCCTGCAAGTCGGCGACGTGATCCTGAGTATGAATGGCCAGCCAATCGTCATGTCGGCGGACCTGCCGCACCTGGTCGGCGCACTCAAGGCTGGCAGCAAGGCCAAGCTGGAAGTGATCCGTGAAGGCAAGCGTCAGACTGTTGAGCTGACCGTTGGCGCGATCCCTGAAGAGGGCGCGACGCTGGATGCCTTGGGTAACGCCAAGCCAGGTGCCGAGCGCAGCAGCAACCGCCTGGGCATTGCCGTGGTTGAGCTGACCGATGAGCAGAAGAAGAGCTTCGACCTCAAGAGCGGCGTGGTGATCAAGGAAGTGCAAGACGGTCCTGCGGCCCTGATCGGCTTGCAGCCAGGCGACGTGATCACCCACCTGAACAACCAGGCGATCAACTCCACCAAGGAATTCACCGACATCGCCAAAGCGTTGCCGAAGAATCGCTCGGTGTCGATGCGCGTGTTGCGTCAAGGTCGTGCCAGCTTCATCACCTTTAAGCTGGCCGAGTAATCCGCTAGCCCAATAGAAAAAGCCCCGCCTTCGTTAAACGAAGGTGGGGCTTTTTTGTGGGTGATGGCTTTAGCTCATCATCCCTTTCACCAGGCGTTCCTGTTCGATCAGTTCACGCTGCCGAGCGTCAATACGCGACGACAGTGGGAAGTTGCTGCCAGCTCGGCGCTTGGCAAAGTCCAGCTGTTGGATGGCCTGCTGGAAGTCGCCCACCAAGGCGAAATATTCGGCACGGGCTTGATGCAGGCCGATGATGTTGCCGGACAAACCGCGCGTCTCGGCGACCTGGTACCACACGTCAGGATCATCCGGGCGAGATTTGAGCAGCGCGTCCAAAGCCTTTTCTGCATCGGCAGTGCGGTTCTGCTTGAGCAGCAGGTCTACACGCACCTGGTTCAGCGGATAGTTGCCGGGGTACTGGGTGAGCATCTTGTCGGTGCGCTGCTGGGCGTCGGGCAAGCGGTTGTTATCGATGTCCAGTTGGATCTGCGCGAGGTTATAGGTGATGTCCGTGGGCGCCTTGGCCAGGAGAGGCGCGAGGTTTTCACGTGCCTCCTTGAATTGGGAGCCTTTGATCTGGGCGATTGCCAGCCCATAGCGCGCCACGTCGTTTTTTGGGTTTTCGTCCAGTTGCGCCTGGAAGCGCTTGGCGGCGAGGCCAGGGGTGTCTTCGTATTGCAACTGCACCCGCGCGCGAATCAGTTGATAGCGCAAGCTGTCTTCCTTGCCGCCTGGCTTGGCTTGTTCGGCGCGGTTACGAGTGTCGGCGATCCGTGATTCGGTGACCGGGTGCGTCAGCAGGAATTCCGGTGGCTTGGCGTCAAAGCGGTATTGACGCATCAGGCGTTCAAACATGGTCGGCATTGAACGCGGGTCGTAGCCGGCTTTTTCCAGATTAAGGATGCCGATACGGTCAGCTTCCTGTTCGTTCTGGCGAGAGAAACGGCGCTGTTCCTGGATCGCCGCCGCCTGGGTGCCGGCAATCGCGGCAATACCGGCATCACCTGCACCTGCCGCTGCAGCAATGATGCCGCCGAGTAGGGCTGCCATCATCGGGATCTGCATGCGCTGTTGCGCTTCCACACCACGGGCGAAGTGGCGTTGAGACAAGTGCGCCAATTCGTGGGCCAGTACCGATGCGTACTCGCCTTCTGTCTGCGCGTTGAGGAACAGTCCGCCGTTGACCCCGACAATCCCGCCAGGCGCAGCAAAGGCGTTCAGTTGCGGGCTGTTGATCAGGATGAACTCCAGGCGCCGGTCATTGACCTGGCTGGTCTCCACCAGCTTGTACACGCTGGTTTCAACGTAATCCTTGAGCTGCGGGTCGTTGAGCTGCGAGACCTGGCCCCGCAAGTAGGCCAGCCATGCGCGGCCCAGTTGGTATTCCTGTTGTGGCGAGACAATGGCAGAACTGGCGTCGCCAAGTGACGGCAGGTCGTCAGCGAAGCCTGGGGAGGCCAGCAGGCAAGCCAGCGTCAGCAGGGTAGGGCGCAAAAAAGTCATGCACAGAGCCTTTCGACAAAGAGCTTACTGTAGCCGGACACTGAGCTTCGGACCAGATATTCTAAGCAGCCCAAACGCTTGCCCGGAGTAAAACCATGACCGACGCTGTAGCCTTCGATGCCGAACTTGACGCCAGCGGCCTCAATTGCCCGTTGCCGTTGCTCAAGGCCAAGCTGGAGCTCAATCGTCTGGCCAGTGGCGCAGTGCTCAAGGTCATCGCCACGGATGCAGGTTCCCAGCGGGATTTCCGAACCTTTGCCAAGTTGGCCGGGCATACTCTGTTGCACGAAGAAGACGCCGCCGGTGTGTACCGTTACTGGTTGCGCAAGGCCTGAACCGTTTGCCCCCACCACCCGAGGTTGATTGATGTTCAAAGTGTTACGAGACTGGATCCAGCGCTACTTCTCCGACGAAGAAGCTGTGGTGCTGGCGGTCCTGCTGTTTCTGGCCTTCACGGCCGTTCTTACCTTGGGTGGCATGCTGGCGCCGGTGCTGGCGGGGATGGTGCTGGCTTACCTGATGCAAGGGCTGGTCACGACCCTTGAGCGTTTGCGTCTGCCGGGTGGGGCGGCGGTGGGGTTGGTGTTCGCCTTGTTCATGGGGTTGCTGGTGCTGTTCATCGTGGTGGTGTTGCCGTTGTTGTGGCACCAACTGATCACGCTGTTCAACGAGTTGCCCGGCATGCTCGCCAAGTGGCAGTCGTTGTTGCTGTTGTTACCGGAGCGTTACCCCCACCTGGTGTCGGATGAGCAAGTGTTGCAAGCCATTGAAGTGGCGCGCGGTGAGATAGGAAAGTTCGGGCAATGGGCGCTGACCTTTTCCCTGTCCAGCCTTCCGCTGTTGGTCAACATCATGATCTACCTGGTGCTAGTACCAATTCTGGTGTTCTTCTTCCTCAAGGACCGCGCCATGATTGGCCGCTGGGTACGTGGGTACCTGCCGCGTGAACGGGCGTTGATTACTCGGGTGGCTGAGGAGATGAACCGGCAGATCGCGAACTACATCCGTGGCAAGGTCATCGAGATCATCATCTGCGGCGGCGTTACCTACATTGCCTTTGTTGCCCTGGACCTGAACTATGCGGCCCTGCTCGCCTTGTTGGTGGGCCTGTCGGTAGTGGTGCCGTACGTAGGTGCAGTGGTGGTGACGGTGCCGGTGATGTTGATCGCGCTGTTCCAATGGGGCTGGAGCGACCAGTTCATCTACCTGATGGCGGTGTACGGCATCATCCAGACCCTGGATGGCAACGTACTGGTACCGCTGCTGTTCTCGGAGGCGGTTAACCTGCACCCAGTGGCGATCATCTGTGCAGTGTTGTTGTTCGGCGGGCTGTGGGGATTCTGGGGAGTGTTCTTTGCGATCCCCCTGGCGACGCTGTTCAAGGCCGTGCTGGATGCGTGGCCGCGGCAGGAACCGGTGGTCGCGCCATTGTTGTAGTGAGCGGGCTTGCCCCGCGCTGGGGGTGGCGAAGCCGCCCTAAATCCAGGCGCCTCGGTCCTTCTGATACACCGGGGCGCTCTTATTGGGGCGGCTTCGCCACCCAGCGCGGGGCAAGCCCGCTCACTACATGACCGCGTGTCAGGCTTTGTTCAATGCCTGCGCTGCCGCCAGAACGGCATCCACGTGGCCTGGCACTTTCACACCACGCCATTCCTGACGCAGTACGCCGTCCTTGTCGATCAGGAACGTGCTGCGATCCACGCCCAGGTATTCCTTGCCGTACAGCTTCTTCAGCTTGATCACGTCAAACAGCTGGCAGACCGCCTCATCCTTGTCGCTGATCAGTTCGAAAGGGAATTCCTGCTTGCCCTTGAAGTTCTCATGAGACTTCACGCTGTCGCGCGACACGCCAAACACCTCGGTGTTGGCGGCCTTGAACGCTGCGTACTGATCACGAAAGCCCTGGCCTTCGGTGGTGCAGCCCGGCGTGCTGTCCTTCGGATAGAAGTAGATCACCACTTGCTTGCCCTTGAGGGCGGCGAGGCTGAAGGTCTGGCCGCTGGTGGCCTGGGCTTCGAAATCGGCTACGGGTTTGTCGATGACAACTGCCATGGGGTCTTCCTTACATCGGGTTCTGTGGGCGCCAAGGCTCGATCAGGGCGTCGAGGTTCAAGGCATCGGCAAAGTCCAGGAACTGGTCACGCAGCCAACTGATCTGCACGCCGGCCGGCAAGGTCACGGTGAACGTGGCATTGAGCATGGTGCCGCCAGTCTGCGGGGCCTGGTAGGTGTCGCAGGTCAGGTTCTCCAGTTCGACGTTATGGTCGATGAAGAACTGGCACAACTCGTTGACGATGTCCGAACGGTAAGCCGAGCTGACATAAGCTACATAGGGCAGTGCCTGCGGACGATTTTCCAAGGCGGCGCTGCGTACCACGTTGACGGTGAAGTCATGCTTCTTGGCCAGGCCCGGCAGGCCGGTTTCCAGGCGCGCCAGGGCGTCCCAGGTGCCGGAGATTTGCAGCACCAGCGCACTGCACTCGCCGTGGCGGGTCAGGCGGGAGGTCACGACGGCGCAGCGGTTTTCATGGCTGGCGCGGCACAGGACGTTGGTCAGCTCCATGGGGTTGGCGCCGAGGGCACTGATAACAAGGAATTGTTCGCGAACTGTGGGGGTGGACATGCAGCCTTCCTAAAGCGATGAGCGGTCGATACGTTGAGGGCTGTATCGATCAAAGCATGAAGGGTAGCGAAAAGCGCCGCCAAGGGATAGGAGGTGGCGTTTTCATTGCGTGATCGGCTTGATTGGGTCGTGCTAAAACCCCGGCTTTGGCCCAATGATGGCATTGCCCGTCGTTTAGTTGCGCCAGAACGCGTCCTCACGCGGTACTTCGCTTGTGCAAGCATCTTGGCGCCAGTACCATTACGGCTCTCTTTTTCCGGCAGGAGCGGTTGCATGATTGCGGGCAGTATGGTGGCACTGGTCACACCCATGGATGCACAAGGTCATCTCGACTGGGACAGCCT
>NZ_NKIG01000048.1:0-27481 GCF_002255865.1 Pseudomonas sp. PGPPP1
AAGAACAAGCGTACTACCCCGGACAAGCTCGAAAAGAAAATGTTCGACCCGCGCGTTCGCAAGCACGTGATCTACAAAGAAGGCAAAATCAAGTAATTGATTTTCTTCCTTGTGAAAAAAAGCCCGTATCTCACGATACGGGCTTTTTTTTGCCTGCGATTTGCTGATCAGGCCTTTTGTTCAAACACCACGTAGATCTTGCGGCACGGCTCCAGCACTTCCCAGGTGCCACTGAAGCCGGCGGGGATCACGAAGCGGTCGCCGGCGCGCAAGGTCTTGGCGTTGCCCTCGGCATCGCGCAATACCGAAACACCCTGCACGATCTCGCAGTACTCATGTTCGCTGTAGTTGACCTTCCAGTGCCCGACTTCACCTTCCCAAACGCCGGCACTCATCTGCCCGCACGGGCTGTTGTAGTGGTTGTAGATCGTTTGTTCGGGATCGCCCTTGAGGATTTTTTCTGCGGCAGGGCGGTAGCGGTCGGGGGCGGTGTTGGCTTGGCTGAAGTCGACGATGTCCTGGATGCTCATGTGCGTGTCCCGTCTGGCCTGCGGTTGGAGAGCCCAAAGTCTATGTTTATTAAAATGAACATCGCAAGGGCGTTTGCCGGCGTTATGTCAAATATATTGAAACATCCCCAGCGGCTGGTTTAGGGTGGCAGCTGCCTTGAGCCGAACAGCAGGCTGGCCGGGCAAGAATTCTTTGAGGTTGCCGGGGGACATCGCCTGGCCCTTGTATTCAATAAGAGGAGGACACTCGCATGACCACCCTGACCCGTGCCGACTGGGAACAACGCGCCAAGGATCTGAAGATCGAAGGCCGCGCCTACATCAACGGCGAGTACACCGCTGCTGCTTCCGGCGACACCTTCGAATGCATCAGCCCGGTCGATGGCCGCTTGCTGGCCACCGTCGCCAGCTGTGACGTCGCCGACGCCCAGCGCGCCGTGGAAAATGCCCGCGCTACCTTCAATTCCGGTGTTTGGTCGCGCCTTGCGCCGGCCAAGCGCAAATCCGCCATGATCCGATTCGCCGCACTGCTCAAGGCCAATGCCGAAGAGCTGGCGCTGCTCGAAACCTTGGACATGGGCAAGCCGATCAGCGACTCCCTGTACATCGACGTGCCTGGCGCAGCCAACGCGCTGAGCTGGAGCGGCGAGGCTATCGACAAGATCTACGATGAAGTTGCCGCCACCCCGCACGACCAGCTTGGGCTTGTGACGCGTGAGCCTGTCGGCGTGGTTGGCGCCATCGTGCCGTGGAACTTCCCGTTGATGATGGCCTGCTGGAAACTCGGGCCGGCGCTGTCTACCGGTAACTCGGTAATCCTCAAGCCGTCCGAAAAATCCCCGCTGACCGCCATCCGCATCGCCGCACTGGCGGTTGAAGCGGGCATTCCTAAAGGCGTGTTCAACGTGCTGCCTGGCTATGGCCACACAGTGGGCAACGCGCTGGCGCTGCACATGGACGTCGACACGCTGGTGTTCACCGGTTCGACCAAAATCGCCAAGCAACTGTTGATCCGCTCCGGCGAGTCGAACATGAAGCGTGTTTGGCTGGAAGCCGGTGGCAAGAGCCCGAACATCGTGTTCGCTGACGCGCCGGACCTGCAAGCCGCTGCTGAATCCGCCGCTGGCGCCATTGCTTTCAACCAGGGTGAAGTCTGCACCGCTGGCTCGCGCCTGCTGGTCGAGCGTTCGATCAAGGATAAATTCCTGCCGCTGGTGATCGAGGCTCTCAAGGCCTGGAAGCCAGGCAACCCGCTGGACCCGGCGACCAACGTCGGCGCACTGGTGGACACCCAGCAGATGAACACCGTGCTGTCCTACATCGAGGCCGGCCATGCTGACGGCGCCAAGCTGGTAGCGGGCGGCAAGCGCACCTTGGAAGAAACCGGTGGCACCTACGTTGAGCCAACGATTTTCGACGGCGTGACCAATGCCATGAAGATCGCCAAGGAAGAGATCTTCGGCCCAGTCCTGTCGGTGATCACCTTTGATAACGCCGAGGAAGCGATTGCCATCGCCAACGACACAATCTACGGCCTGGCCGCAGCGGTGTGGACGGCGGATATCTCCAAGGCGCACCTCACCGCCAAGGCTCTGCGTGCCGGTAGCGTGTGGGTCAACCAGTATGACGGTGGCGATATGACTGCACCGTTCGGTGGTTTCAAGCAGTCGGGTAACGGCCGCGACAAGTCGCTGCATGCGTTCGACAAGTACACCGAGCTGAAGTCGACCTGGATCAAGCTGTAAGCAATACCGCTGATCCCCTGTAGGAGCGAGCTTGTGTGGGAGCTGGCTTGCCTGCGATAGCATCACCGAGGTGTGACTGACACACCGAGGTGCTTGCATCGCGGGCAAGCCCGGCTCCCACACGAGCTCGCTCCTACAGTTCGTTTGCAACCCCGGAAATAATTATCCACAGGAGCGTGGAAATGCGTTGGGCGACTTATTTCGCCGTGCTGGCCTCGGTCCTCAGCGTCGGCCTGGCGCTGGGTGTCAGCATGCCGCTGGTATCCCTACGGCTTGAAGGCTGGGGCTACGGCAGTTTCGCCATTGGTGTCATGGCCGCCATGCCGGCGTTCGGCGTGTTGCTCGGGGCGAAGGTGTCCAGTCGCATGGCCTCTTGGCTGGGCACTGCCAACCTGATGCGCTTGTGCCTGTGGGCGGGTGCAGTGTCTATTGGCTTGCTGGCGATTTTGCCCAGCTATCCGGTGTGGCTGGTGCTGCGGCTGATGATCGGGGTGATCCTGACCATTGTGTTTATCCTGGGCGAAAGCTGGATCAACCAATTGGTGGTGGAGCAATGGCGTGGCCGGCTGGTGGCGCTGTATGGCTGTAGTTATGCCTTGAGCCAACTGTCGGGCCCGTTGCTGTTGGGCGTGCTCGGTACCGATCATGACTACGGTTTCTGGGTGGGCGTAGGCCTGCTGGTGGTCGCGCCAGTGCTGTTACTGGGCCGCACCGGCGCACCCACTGCCGAGTCGTTCAGCGTGACCTTCGCAGACTTGTGGCGCTTCTGCCTGAGCCTGCCGGCGATTGCCTGGGCGGTGGCTTTATTCGCAGCGTTCGAGGCGATGATTCTGACGTTGTTGCCGGTGTATTGCCTGCAACAAGGCTTCACTGCCGAGGTCGCGTTGGCGATGGTCAGCACGGTAGTGGTGGGTGATGCGTTGTTGCAATTGCCTATTGGCGCACTGGCCGATTACCTGCCGCGACGGACGTTGTTCTTGGCTTGCGCGGTGCTGTTGTTGGTGTCGAGCCTGGCGATTCCGCTGTTGATGCATACATCGCTGATCTGGCCGATTTGGGTGTTGTTCGGCGCCAGTGCCGGCGGGTTGTTCACGCTGTCGCTGATATTGATCGGCGAGCGTTACCGCGATGATGCATTGGTACGTGCCAACGCCCACGTTGCACAGCTGTGGGGGATTGGCTGCTTGATCGGGCCGTTGGTGGCCGGTGCGGGTAGCCAGTGGATCAGCGGGCATGCGCTGCCATTTCTGATGGCGGCGGGTGCGTTGGGGTTGGTGTTGTTGTTGCTGCGCCAGGGCGCGTTCGGGATCGCGCAGCCAACCTGACCTTGAAATGCCGCTCCCACTAGAGCATGCGTTCCAGGCCAACGCTGGTGGCGAACCACGCATTGAACCGTCGCCACCAACTGCCCGGCTCGCGGTCCAGGGTGTGGAGCTGGCCGTTATCCTCGGTCACCCACACCACTTGGCCGTCCTGCAGTTTCGCCTCATAGCTCAACGCGGGGGCCATGCCTTCCAGCGCCAGGTTGCGCACATGCTCCGCCAGCTCGGGGCTGTCTACCAGCACGCCGACTTCGGTGTTCCACAGCACGGAGCGCGGGTCGAAGTTGAACGAGCCGATAAACGACTTCTGCCGATCAAAGATCATCGCCTTGCTGTGCAAGCTTGAGTCCGAGCCACGGAATGTGCCGCGCCGGAACAAGTGCGGGCCACTACCGCCGCCATCGCCGGGCTGGCGGCGCAGTTCATAGAGTTTTACGCCATGCTCCAGCAGCGCCTTGCGGTACGGCGCGTACCCTCCGTGAACGGCTGGAACATCGGTGGCCTCCAGGGAGTTGGTCAACAGGCTGACCGACACGCCCGCGTCGGCGCGCCCGGTCAGGTACACCAGCCCCGGTTGGCCCGGTACGAAATATGCCGAGATCATCATCAGTTCGTGGCTGACCCCTTCCAGTTCCGGCTCCAGTTGAGTGGTGAGCAATAACCTGGGGTCTGGTTCGGCGGTGGCCAGTACTTTGCTGGGTGCATCCCACAATGCCTGGTTCCAGGCCCAGATCAGCTCGCGACGCCAGATGTCCATGCGCGGCTGGGTTTGATAAGTGCGCAAGCGGCTGTAGAGGGCGTGATTCTGCTGGCGCGATTCGGCGAGCGATGCTTCCAGGCGTGCGCGCGCGGCGTTCAGGTCACCTTTGGAAGGGCTGTTTGAGACAAAGTCATCAATCGGCTTGCTCAGGGCGCTGTTCCAGTACTGGTCGAAGCTGTGGCCGAGCTGCTCCGCCACCGGGCCCACGCTGAGCATGTCGATATCGGTGAAGTTGAGGTTGGGCTCGGCGTCGAAATACTCATCCCCCAGGTTGCGCCCGCCGACAATCGCTACGCTGTTGTCCGCCAGCCACAGTTTGTTATGCATGCGCCGGTGTTGCAGCGACAGGTTGAACAAGCGCCCCATGGCTCGCGTCACACCCGTGCTGCGCCCCAGGTGCAGGGGGTTGAACAGGCGAATCTCGATCTTGGGGTGGGCGGCGAGGGTGGCGATGATCTGGTCGAGGCCGTCGCTGGTGGTGTCGTCCAGCAGGATGCGCACCCGTACGCCACGGTCGGCGGCCTTGAGCAATTCATCTACCAGCATGCGCGTGCTGATGCCGTCGTGGACGATGTAGTACTGCAGGTCGAGGCTGGTTTGGGCGTTACGGATCAGTTCGGCGCGGGCCATGAACGCTTCGCTGCTGTTGGGTAGCAGGCGAAAGCCCGAGCGCCCTTGGTAAGGCGCGGCCTGGGCCTGGATCGAACGGCCAAAGGAAGACTGCGCGGCAGGCAGGGCATCGCTGGGGATGCGCGGTGTGCTCACCGTGGCGCAACCGCCCAGGGTCAGGGCTCCCAGCAGGAAGAGCGGTAATAGCCGTCGAATCATCAAAGGGTTCGCTTCCAGATCAGGGCGGTTGTCGGCATATGACGGCTATTTCCCGCGAAAGGTCAGTCCGCTGTTTCGGCCAGCAGCTTGATTGCGGCGGTCCCGACTTTGCGCACGGCGTCTTCAATCTGCGGGGTTGGCTTGGCAGAGTAGTTCATGCGCAGGCAGTTCCGGTACTTGCCGGATGCAGAAAAGATGCTTCCCACAGCGACCTGTACGCCTTGTTCCACCAGGATGCGATTGAGCTTCAACGTGTCAAAACCTTCCGGCAGCTCAACCCACAGCATAAAGCTGCCTTGGGGCCGACTGGCGCGAGTGCCGACCGGAAAATAACGGCTGACCCAATCGAGCATCAGGTCGCGATTGCGCTGGTATTGAGTGCGCATCCGGCGTAAATGCGGTTCGAAATGGCCGCCTTTCAGAAACTCGGCGATGGCAATCTGCGGTTGTGTGGCGGTGGAGCCGGTGCTGATGTATTTCATGTGCAGCACCCGTTCCAGGTAACGGCCCGGCGCAACCCAGCCGATGCGCAGGCCTGGCGCGAGGGTCTTCGAGAAGGAACTGCACAGCAGCACGCGACCGTCCTCGTCGAAAGATTTGATGGTGCGCGGGCGCGGGTAGCTGTAGGCCAATTCGCCATACACATCGTCTTCGATGATCGCTACGTCAAATCGCTGCGCCAGGGTCAGCAGTGCCCGTTTG
The DNA here is from genome assembly GCF_002255865.1 of Pseudomonas sp. PGPPP1. Classification (NCBI taxonomy): domain Bacteria; kingdom Pseudomonadati; phylum Pseudomonadota; class Gammaproteobacteria; order Pseudomonadales; family Pseudomonadaceae; genus Pseudomonas; species Pseudomonas sp. PGPPP1. The sequence continues at coordinate 5,867 of NZ_NKIG01000048.1, forward strand.
CGCGCCTCGGGCATGATGTAGCCCAAGGGGTTGTTGCAGTTGGGGGTCAGTTGGATGACTTTGATCGGCCACTGTTCCAGCGCCAGTTCCAGCGCTTCGAGGCTGATGCCGGTGATAGGGTCGGTGGGGATTTCCAGGGCTTTCATGCCCAGGCCCTTGAGGGTCTGCATCGCGCCATGAAAGCTGGGGGAGTCCACCGCGACGATATCGCCGGGCTCGCAGATGGCATGGATGCTGGCAGACAGCGCCTCATGGCAGCCGGTGGTGATCACAATGTCCTCGGCGGTCAGTTGGCAGCCGGAATCCAATGACAGTCGGGCGATTTGCTCACGCAAATCCATACAGCCGAGGATGTTGTCGTAATACAGCCCTGGCAGGTCCTGGCGACGGCTCACGCGCGCCAGGCTGCGCAGCAGGGGCTTGAGGGTGGGCGTCAAAACATCCGGCATGCCACGGCCCATCTGTATGACGTCTTTGCGCGGTACCGCGCGAATCAGCTCCAGCACCTGGTCCCACTGGGAAATTTCCACCGGTCGCTGTGCCGGACGGCCTACCTCCGGCAATGCCGGCAACTCACGCCCTACGGGTACGAAGTAGCCGGATTTTGGCTTTGGTATCGCCAGGCCGTTGTCTTCCAGCAGCCGATAAGCTTGCTGCACGGTGCTCAGGCTAACCCCATGCTCGGTGCTCAGGGCGCGCACAGAGGGCAGACGATCGCCAGGACGGTAGAAACCTTGTTCGATGCGGGTGCCCAACAGTTCGGCAAGGTTGACGTAGAGGGTCATGGCGGTCGCTCCCAGGAGACCAGTACAGATAGGGCGAAAATACAGGATTCAGCGGCACATAGGCAGTGTCTGTATGGATTTAATAAAGAAGGGTTGAATCTGTAATGGTTTGGCGGGCACGCCCATTCTAGTCACTCATGGCAACAGGCAAATGAGGGACGGCAAAATGAGCGGCATGAGCGATGTGCGGTTGGCGTTACACGGTCAGGAATTGGAAGCGGGGCAGGGTTCGACAATGTCGGCAACTACCAGCAGCCGGTGGATGCTGTTCTGGCGCCGCAGCCATACCCGCAAGGCCCTGCTTGATATGAGCGTCGAGCAACTGCGCGACATCGGCCTCACTGCAGAGCAGGCGCGCCGGGAAGGCGTAAAACCCTTCTGGCGCGGTTGATCACACCAGCTCTTTGAACCGGTGCCACAACATCCCCAATGCCAATAGCGGCGAACGCAGGTATTTGCCGCCAGGGAAAGTGATGTGGGGCACTTGGGCAAACAGATCGAAGCGACCCTGCTGCTGGCCGCTGATGGCTTCGGCCAGTAGCTTACCGGCCAGGTGCGTGGCATTGAGGCCGTGGCCTGCGTAAGCCTGGGCGTAATACACGTTGGGTTGATCGGCCAAGCGGCCAATCTGTGGCAGGCGATTGGCGCCGATACCGATCATGCCGCCCCACTGGAAGTCGATCTTCACGTCAGCCAGTTGTGGAAACACCTTGAGCATTTTTGGCCGCATATAAGCGCCAATGTCCTGGGGATCGCGACCGGAATAGTGGCAGGCCCCACCAAACAACAGGCGGCGGTCGGCGGACAATCGGAAGTAATCCACGGTTACCCGTTGATCACACACCGCCATATTCTGCGGCAGCAGGCTGGCGGCCTGGGCTTCGCTGAGCGGCTCGGTGGCGATGATGTAGCTGCCGGCTGGCAGCACTTTGCCGCCCAGTTGCGGGTTCAGGCCATTGAGGTAGGCGTTGCAGGCCAGCACCAGCGTTTTGGCGCGCACATGGCCGTGAGCGGTGTGCACCTTGACCTCGGGGCCGTAGTCGATGCGCGTCACTTCGGATTGTTCGAACAGCTTTACACCCAACTGCTGCGCGGCATTGGCTTCGCCGAGGGCCAGGTTCAATGGGTGCAAATGGCCGGAGCCCATGTCGATCATGCCGCCCACATAGCGGTCGGAGCCGATCACGCTGCCCATTTCGCCAGCCTGTAGCAGGCGTACTTCGTGGCGGTAGCCGAGGCTGCGCAACTCTTCGGCGTCCTCGGCCAAGTCCTGTAGGTGGTGAGGCTTGTTGGCCAGGTCGCAATAACCCCATGTCAGGTCGCAAGGAATCTGGTAGCGCTCGACGCGTTCGCGCACGATCTCCACGGCTTCCAGGCCCATCAGCTTCATCTGGCGCACACCGTCGGTACCGATCACGTTGGTGAACTGGTCAAGACCGTGGCCAACGCCGCGAATCAGCTGGCCGCCATTGCGGCCGCTGGCGCCCCAACCGATCTTGCGTGCTTCCAGCAACACAACGCTGAAGCCGCGCTCGGCCAGTTCCAGAGCGGTGTTCAGCCCCGAATACCCGCCGCCAATCACGCACACATCGGCAACCACTTCGCCGTTCAACACCGGGTAGTCGGGTTGCGGCACGCTGCTGGCGGCGTAGTAGGAAGCGGTGTGCCGGGCGCTGGCAGTCATGGGGAGCATCCCTGTTTGGAAAATTTGACGCAGGATACAGCGGTCGGGCGAAGCTGTCTCATTGCAGGCTTTTGCGGCAGAATCCACGCCTATCCGCCGTTCGGTACCCGTTTCGATGAGTTGCAACAGCCAGAAAATCAGCGCCCTGCGTAGGCAGATTCCTTCGTTCGAATGCGTGCCCGGCTGCCACGACTGCTGTGGGCCAGTGACTACTTCGCCCGAGGAAATGTCGCGCCTGCCGCGCAAGACTGCTGCCGAGCAGGACGCGGCCATGGACGAGTTGAACTGCGTGCACCTGGGCCCCAACGGTTGCACGGTGTACGACGAGCGTCCGCTGATTTGCCGGCTGTTCGGCACCACCAAGACCCTGCCATGCCCGAATGGGCGCCGGCCTGTGGAATTGATTCACCCGCGGGTGGAGAAGCAGATCCATGAGTACATGGCCAGTACGCGGCAGGTGCTGGTTTAGTGAACGCACACGGTTAAAAAATGTGGGAGCTGGCTTGCCTGCGATAGCTTTGGTGAATTCACTACCGCTATCGCAGGCAAGCCAGCTCCCAGTTGACCGAGTTATGTCTGGTTAATCGGGGATCGGCAGGTTCAGGCTCTCCTTCACCTCTTCCATCACGATATAGCTCTTGGACTCCCGCACATGGGGCAGCTTGAGCAGGATATCGCCAAGCAGTTTGCGGTACGACGCCATCTCTGAGATGCGCGCCTTCACCAGGTAGTCGAAGTCGCCCGACACCAGATGGCATTCCAGCACGTGAGGCAATTTAAGCACCGCGCGGCGGAACTCTTCAAAGGTGTCGCCGGATTTGTAATCGAGGCTGATCTCGACAAATACCAGCAAACTTCCCTTCAAATGCTGCGGATTGAGCCGCGCGTTGTAGCCCATGATGATCCCTTCACGCTCCAGCCGACGCACGCGCTCGGTGCACGGCGTGGTCGACAGCCCGACCTTTTCCCCCAGCTCCGTGAACGAAATTCGCCCGTCGGTTTGCAGGATACGCAGGATGTTGCGGTCGATTTTATCCAGCTCCCGCTTGGTCTGGGTGTTGGTACGCATAGGGGATACGCCTCTGTGAAAAGGGTTTTTGCCGAGAATTGTCGCCAAATATAGGCACTTATATAGTGAAATGCACTGGCAATAATTTTTTACACTGCGCCCATCATTGCTCGAATAACACACGTCAGCGGCCATGCCCGCGATGAGGATATAAAAATGCGCGTTCTGGTCTTGGGTAGCGGCGTCATTGGGGTGACCAGTGCCTACTATTTGGCTCGGGCCGGCTTTGATGTGGTCGTGGTTGACCGTCAGCCCGCCGCTGCCATGGAAACCAGCTTCGCCAACGCCGGCCAGGTGTCCCCTGGCTACGCCTCGCCATGGGCCGCACCGGGCGTACCGCTCAAAGCCATCAAGTGGCTGTTGGAGCGTCACGCACCCTTGGCCATCAAAGCCACCGCCGATATCGACCAATACCTGTGGATGGCGCAGATGCTGCGCAACTGCACCGCCAGCCGGTATGCGGTGAACAAAGAGCGCATGGTGCGCCTGTCCGAATACAGCCGCGACTGCCTCGACGAACTGCGCGCCGAGACCGGCATTGCCTACGAAGGCCGCAGCCTGGGGACTACCCAGCTGTTCCGTACCCAGGCCCAGCTTGATGGCGCCGCCAAAGACATCGCCGTGCTGAAAGAGTCTGGCGTTCCCTTCGAACTGCTCGACCGCGCTGGTATCGCCCGCGTCGAACCGGCCCTGGCCAGTGTCACCGACATCCTCGCCGGTGCTCTGCGCCTGCCGAACGACCAGACGGGCGACTGCCAGATGTTCACCACCCGCCTGGTCGAGATGTGCAAGCAACTGGGCGTGGAATTCCGCTTTGAACAAGATATTCAGCGCCTCGACTACGCTGGCGACCGCATCAACGGTGTGTTGATCGACGGCAAGCTCGAAACCGCCGACCGCTACGTACTGGCCCTTGGCAGCTACTCGCCGAAGCTGCTCAAGCCGCTGGGGATCAAGGCGCCGGTGTACCCGCTCAAGGGCTACTCGCTGACCGTGCCGATCACCAACCCGGCAATGGCGCCGACGTCGACCATTCTCGACGAGACCTACAAGGTTGCGATCACCCGTTTCGACAACCGCATCCGCGTCGGCGGCATGGCTGAAATAGCCGGTTTTGACCTGTCGCTGAACCCGCGCCGACGCGAAACCCTGGAGATGATCGTCAACGACCTTTATCCTCAGGGCGGCGATCTGGCCCAGGCTTCGTTCTGGACCGGCTTGCGCCCAACCACGCCTGACGGCACGCCGATTGTTGGTGCCACCCCGTTCAAGAACCTGTTCCTGAACACCGGCCATGGCACCCTCGGTTGGACCATGGCCTGTGGTTCCGGGCGTTTGCTGGCGGACCTGATGGCGAAAAAAACGCCACAGATCAGCGCTGCAGGCCTCGATATTTCCCGTTATGGCAACCACCAGGAGTCCGCAAAACATGTCAATCCAGCGCCAGCTCACCAATGAGCGCATGAGCCAGATCGTTGTCCACAGCGGTACCGTGTATCTGGCAGGGCAAGTCGGCGACGACATGAGTGCCGGGATTGAAAAGCAGACCCGTGAAACCTTGGCCAACATCGAGCGTCTGTTGGACCTGGCCGGCACCGACAAAAGCAAGTTGCTGTCGGTGACGATCTACCTGAAAGACATCGACGCCGATTTTGCCGGCATGAACGCGGTGTGGGACAAGTGGCTGCCCAAAGGCGTCGCCCCGGCTCGCGCCACGGTCCAGGCCAAGCTGTGCGAACCGGAAATCCTGGTAGAGCTGTCCGTCGTGGCCGCGCTGCCTTAAACATAGATCCCTCTCCCGGCGCCGACGTTGTTGGTCGGTGCCGGTTTTTCTTCACTCTGCCGCCTAGAAGCCTGCCGCCATGCGTCCTGCCCATGCCCTGATCGACCTTCAAGCCCTGCGCCACAATTACCAATTGGCCCGTGAAGTCACGGGGGCCAAGGCCCTTGCCGTGGTCAAGGCCGATGCCTACGGCCATGGCGCCGTACGGGTGGCCCAGGCGTTGGAAGCCGAGGCCGATGGCTTTGCCGTGGCATGCATCGAAGAGGCGCTGGAACTGCGTGCCGCCGGCATTCGTGCGCCGGTGCTGTTGCTGGAAGGCTTTTTTGAAGCCGACGAGCTGCCGCTGATCAACGAGCATGACTTGTGGTGCGTGGTGCATTCGTTGTGGCAGTTGGAGGCGATCGAGCAGGCCAAGCTGAGCAAGCCGCTGACCATCTGGCTCAAGCTCGATTCGGGCATGCACCGCGTTGGCCTGCATCCCAAGGATTACCACGAGGCGTACCAGCGCCTGCTGGCCAGCGGCAAGGTTGCGAAGATCGTATTGATGAGCCACTTCGCCCGCGCCGATGAGCTCGATTGCGTGCGCAGTGACGAACAGGTGGCCGTTTTTGAAGCGGCGCGCCAAGGCCTGTCGGCTGAGGTCAGCCTGCGCAATTCGCCGTCGGTGATGGGTTGGCCGAATGTTTCCAGCGACTGGGTACGCCCGGGCATCATGCTCTACGGCGCCACGCCGTTTGGCGAAGACCAGGCCGTGGCCGCGCGTCTGCAGCCGGTGATGACCCTGGAATCGAAAGTCATCTGCGTGCGCGAGCTGCCGGCTGGGGAACCGGTGGGCTACGGCGCCAGGTTCATCACGCCCAAGCCGATGCGCGTCGGCGTGGTTGCCATGGGTTATGCCGATGGTTACCCGCGCCACGCACCGACCGGCACCCCCGTGCTGGTTGCCGGGCAGCGCAGCCAACTGCTCGGGCGTGTGTCGATGGACATGCTGTGCATCGACCTGACGGATGTGCCCCAGGCCGGCCTGGGCTCCACGGTGGAATTGTGGGGTAAAAACATCCTTGCCAGTGACATTGCCGTCGCCGCCGAAACCATTCCCTACCAGATCTTCTGCAACTTGCGCCGCGTGCCAAGGCTCTATTCCGGCGCTTGATCGCCAGGAACGAACACAGCTGCCTGGGATTTAGGCCCAAGTGTTGTAAATACTGAACGCTGTCGCCATGATAACGCTCAATTACAACAAAGCCTGAATCCTAGGAGGCTCCTGCATTGGACGTCGGCGAACGACTGCAATCCATCCGTAAACTCAAAGGTCTTTCCCAGCGTGAGCTCGCCAAGCGTGCGGGTGTCACCAACAGCACCATTTCGATGATCGAAAAAAACAGCGTCAGCCCCTCGATCAGCTCCTTGCGCAAGGTGCTGGGTGGCATCCCCATGTCCATGGTCGAGTTCTTTTCCGAGGAGATCCTCCAGGAAATACCGACGCAGATCGTCTATAAAGCCAATGAGCTGATCGACATCTCTGACGGCGCCGTCACCATGAAACTGGTTGGTCGGGCGCACCCCAGCCGGGCGATTGCGTTTCTCAACGAGATCTACCCGCCGGGCGCCGATACAGGCGAAGAAATGCTCACCCACGAAGGCGAGGAAACCGGGATTCTGGTGGAGGGGCGCCTGGAGTTGGTGGTCGGTCTTGAAACTTTTGTGCTCGAAGCTGGCGATAGCTACTACTTTGAAAGCACCAAGCCCCATCGTTTTCGCAATCCGTTCGACGTGCCGGCGCGACTAATCAGCGCAGCCACACCCGCGAACTTTTAAGAAAAGAGGCGTCCTGCCAGCGTTGCAGAGACACCCGTAGCAGTAACCGTGCGGCCGAATCTCCCTTTATTTAATAGGGTTGTTTCGGCCCGGCGGGCTAACCGTTATACTTTCGCCGCCTGCGAAACCGTGGCCGCAGGCGTGAATAGCCACCATTGAGGGTGAACGCGTGAACCTAATTATGAAAATGCTGGCTGCACCAGCAACCGTACTGGCCCTATGGGCTGTCAGCGCTCAAGCTGCGACCAATGACGAAATTGCCAAACGCCTGGAGCCTGTCGGCCAGGTGTGTGTCCAGGGCCAGGAATGCAAGGGGATGGAAGTTGCCGTGGCAGCCGGCGGCGGCGGGGCGAAAACCCCAGACGACATCATCGCCAAGCACTGTAACGCGTGCCACGGTACTGGTTTGCTGGGCGCTCCGAAAATCGGCGACACAGCCGCCTGGAAAGACCGCGCCGACCACCAGGGTGGCCTCGACGGCCTGCTGGCCAAAGCCATCACCGGCCTGAACGCCATGCCGCCCAAAGGCACCTGTGCCGATTGCTCGGATGACGAGCTCAAGGGCGCAATCGAGAAGATGTCGGGGCTTAAATAAACCGATCTTCGCCAAAAAGCCGCTGACCAGCGGCTTTTTTGTGCCCGCGATTTGTGTTTCCAGGCTGTTCTTTGCAGCAAACACCGGCCACTCTCTGTCCAACCCCTAATCACGGAATGTTCAGGAGGGTCGGATGGTGCAGTTATGTTCAATCGAGCAAGCAGTTGACGACGTACTGGCGCGTTTGCCGGCGCATATCCACATGGGCATGCCCCTGGGCCTGGGCAAGCCCAACCTGTTTGCCAATGCGTTGTATCGGCGTATCGCCAAATTGCCGGAACGGGCGCTGACGATTTACACCGCCCTCAGCCTGGGCCGCCCGACCATGGGCGACGGCTTGCAGAAGCGTTTTCTGGAGCCCTTCATCGAGCGGGTGTTTGGCGACTACCCTGAATTGGACTTCCTCGCCGACCTGCGCAAAGACAGCCTGCCGGCGAATATCCACGTGCAACAGTTCTTCATGCAGCCCGGCAGCCTGCTTCACAGCACCTCGGCCCAGCAGGACTACGTGAGCAGCAATTACAGCCACGCCGCCCGTGATATCAACGCTGCCGGCCTGAACCTGGTAGCGCAGCTGGTGGCCAGTAGCGCCGAGCATCCTGATCGCCTGAGCCTGAGCTGCAACCCGGATATCACCCTCGACCTGCTGCCGATGATCGCCAAGCGCCGCGCCGCCGGGGAAACCATCCTGATCGTCGGCCAGGTTCACACCGATTTGCCCTACATGCCCGGCGACTCCGAGCTGGGCATGGATGCCTTCGATTACCTGTTGGACGAAAAAGACAGCACCACGTTGTTCTCCACGCCGAACATGCCGGTGGGGTTCCAGGACCACTTTATCGGTCTGCATGCGAGCACTTTGGTACGCGATGGCGGCACCTTGCAGATCGGCATCGGCTCCATGGGTGATGCGCTGACCGCCGCGTTGCTGGCGCGCCAGGCGGACAACGAGGCCTACCGATTGCTGCTGACTGACCTCGACGTCTACCAATGGGCACCATTGATCAGCCATGAAGGCGGTGTCGCGCCCTTCGCCCGTGGGCTCTACGGTTGCAGTGAGATGTTCGTCAACGGCCTGTTGGTGCTGGCGGATGCGGGGATTGTGCGGCGCAAGGTCTACCCCGATGTGGCGACCCAGGCGCAGGCGAATGCCGGCACGCTGGATGATGCCGCGCAGCCCGACGGCGTGTCGATCCACGGCGGTTTCTTCCTTGGCCCGCGCAGCTTTTACCAGAGGCTGCAGGAAATGACCCACAGCAAGCGTCTCGAATTCAACATGACCCGCATCAGCTACATCAACGAGCTGTACGGCCAGGAAGAACTCAAGCGCCTGCAACGCCTGGACGCACGCTTTATCAACAGCGCAATCATGGTGACTTTGCTCGGTGCTGGCGTGGCTGACCAGTTGGAAGATGGTCGCGTGCTCAGTGGCGTAGGCGGGCAGTACAACTTCGTGGCCCAGGGGCATGCGCTGGAAGGGGCGCGGTCGATCCTGATCTTGCGCAGCTGGCGCGAGTCGGCGGGGGAGGTCAGTTCCAATATCGTCTGGGACTACGGTCATTGCACCATTCCCCGGCACCTGCGGGATATCGTCATCACGGAATACGGCATCGCCGATTTGCGTGGTCAGACGGATGCCAAGGTGATCGAGGCATTACTCAATATTAGCGACTCACGCTTTCAGGACGATCTGATCGAACAGGCTCAAGAGGCGGGCAAATTGCCCAAGGACTTCAAGCTTGATCCGCGTTTCAGCGACAACACACCGGAACGGCTTCAACGTATCCAGGCGCGGCACCGACGGTTGTTCCCGGAGTATCCGCTGGGCAGCGATTTTACGGATGAAGAGCGGGATCTGTTGCGGGCGCTGAACTGGCTCAAGAGCAAATTCAAGCTGACGGAGATTCTGGAGTTGGGCAAGGCGGCGTTGGATGCACCGGAGCCGGAGGCGTTTCCAGAGCATCTGAGGCGGATGCGGTTGGATAGCCCTGAAGGGCTGAAAGAAGACCTGTATCAGCGTTTATTGCTCGCGGGCCTGCAGGCCACCGCGCACTGACAAACACCACAAAACCCAATGTGGGAGCGGGCTTGCTCGCGAATGCGGTGTGTCAGTCACTGAATTTATTGACTGATCCACCGCATTCGCGAGCAAGCCCGCTCCCACATTTTGATCTGTGTTCGCAGCCAATTACTCGATAAAGGTCACTACGCCACCAGCCAGCGATTTGACCCGCGCCAGCGACTCAACCCGATAACCCTGCGCATCCAACTCCGCACGACCACCCTGGAACGACTTCTCGATCACGATCCCCAAGCCCGCAACGGTCGCACCGGCTTGCTTGATGATCGAGATCAGCGCCTGGGACGCCTTGCCGTTGGCCAGGAAGTCATCGATCACCAGCACGCGGTCGCTGCTGGTCAGGTGGCGTGGGGAAATCGCCACGGTGCTTTCAACTTGCTTGGTGAACGAATACACGGTCGCCGACAGCAGGTTTTCCGTCAGGGTCAGGGACTGGTGCTTGCGCGCGAAGATCACTGGAACGCCCAGGTTCAAGCCGGTCATGATCGCCGGTGCGATGCCTGAGGCTTCGATGGTGACGATCTTGGTAATGCCCGAGTCCTTGAACAGTTCAGCGAATTCGTCGCCAATCAGTTTCATCAGCGCCGGGTCGATCTGGTGGTTCAGAAACGCGTCGACCTTGAGTACCTGATCGGAAAGCACGATGCCTTCTTCGCGAATTTTCTTGTGCAGTGCTTCCACGGAAAGCTTCCTCTGTTGGCGCAACGCGCGCCGAAAGTAGATTAAAAAGTAGTCGATTCTAGCGCTTTAGCATCGCGCGTATATCCGCCAAGGCAGTGTTGCCGCGCACGGCTTTTACCTCGGTCGGGGTGTCGTCATTGCCTTCCCAGGCCAGGTCGTCCGGCGGCAGTTCATCCAGGAACCGGCTGGGGGCACAATCGATTATTTCGCCGTATTGCTTACGCTTGGCGGCAAAGGTGAAGGCCAGCGTCTGACGCGCACGGGTAATGCCCACGTAGGCCAGGCGGCGTTCTTCTTCGATGGTGTCGGCTTCGATACTGGAGCGGTGCGGGAGGATCTCCTCTTCCATGCCCATGATGAACACGTAGGGGAATTCCAGGCCCTTGGACGCATGCAAGGTCATCATTTGCACACCTTCGGCGCCGTCTTCCTCTTCCTGCTGGCGCTCCAGCATGTCGCGCAACACCAGCTTGCCGATGGCGTCTTCGACGGTCATCTCGCCGTCTTCGTCTTTTTCCAGGGTGTTCTTCAGTGCTTCGATCAGGAACCAGACGTTGCCCATGCGGTAATCCGCGGCCTTGTCACTGGAGCTGTTGGTGCGCAGCCAGTTTTCGTAGTCGATGTCCATGACCATGCTGCGCAGGGCGCTGATCGGATCTTCGCCGGCGCATTGCTCGCGCACCTTGTCCATGAAGCGCTTGAAGCGCGACAGGCGATCGGTAAAGCGCGTGTCCAGGTGTTCGCCCAGGCCGATCTCGTCGGTGGCGGCGTACATCGAGATCTTGCGCTCGGTGGCGTAGTTGCCGAGCTTTTCCAGGGTGGTGGAGCCGATTTCCCGGCGCGGCACGTTGATTACGCGCAGGAATGCGTTGTCGTCGTCCGGGTTCACGATCAGCCGGAAGTAGGCCATCAGGTCTTTGACTTCCTGGCGTCCGAAAAAGCTGTTGCCACCGGACAGGCGATACGGCACTTGGTGGTGCTGCAATTTCAGCTCGATCAGCTTGGCCTGGTAGTTGCCGCGATAGAGGATCGCGAAATCGCTGTAGGGCCGATCGGTGCGCAAGTGCAGGCTGAGAATTTCCACGGCCACGCGCTCGGCTTCGGCGTCCTCGTTGCGGCAGCGGATCACACGGATCTCGTCGCCGTGGCCCATCTCGCTCCACAGTTGTTTTTCAAACTCGTGCGGGTTGTTGGAGATCAGCACGTTGGCACAGCGCAAAATACGGCTGGTGGAGCGGTAGTTCTGCTCCAGCATCACCACTTTCAAGGAGGGGTAGTCGTCCTTGAGCAGCATCAGGTTTTCCGGGCGCGCACCGCGCCAGGCGTAGATCGACTGGTCGTCGTCGCCTACCACGGTGAACTGGTTGCGGGTGCCGATCAGCATCTTCACCAGCAGGTATTGGCTGGCGTTGGTGTCCTGGTATTCGTCCACCAGCAGGTAGCGCACCTTGTTCTGCCATTTTTCCAGGATGTCGGCGTGTTCTTCGAACAGCTTCACGGGCAGCAGGATCAGGTCGTCGAAGTCCACCGCGTTGAACGCCTTGAGCGTGCGCTGGTAGTGGGTGTAGACGATGGCGGCAGTCTGCTCCTTGGGGTTGCGCGCGTTTTCCAGTGCCTGGGGCGGCAGGATCAGGTCGTTTTTCCAGGCGCCGATCATGTTCTTGATCTCGTCCACGCCGTCGTCGCCCGCATATTCCTTTTGCATGATGTCGGTCATCAGGGCCTTGACGTCGGTCTCGTCGAAGATCGAGAAGCCCGGCTTGTAGCCCAGCCGCACATGCTCCTTGCGGATGATGTTCAGCCCCAGGTTGTGGAAGGTACACACAGTGAGGCCACGGCCTTCGCCACCCTTGAGCAGGGTGCCGACGCGCTCTTTCATTTCCCGCGCCGCCTTGTTGGTAAAGGTCATGGCGACGATGTACTGGGCGCGGATGCCGCAGTTCTGGATCAGGTGCGCGATCTTGCGGGTAATCACGCTGGTCTTGCCGGAGCCAGCACCGGCGAGCACCAATAGAGGGCCGCCGACGTAGTTCACGGCTTCTTGCTGCCGGGGATTGAGTCGGGACATACAGAGTTCAGGGGGTCATTGATCAAAAGGGCGGGCATTTTAACAGGCTGGCAGGATTCTGCTCTCTCAGAACGACAGTGTGACGTACCACTCGATCTAAATTTGCCGGTTTTGATACTTTGCCGCAGGATGTGCAGGCATTTACGGCTATTGTTTGTAATCTGCGTATTTGATAACCCCTATCATTGGTGATTGTCAGCTCGCACGTCATAATGCCCGCCGCCAACGAAATCTTGCAGAGTCTAGGGAGCTAGCTTGTCTACGCCTGTCGAACCCTTGCGTTTGCTGCTATTGGCCGATGCGCCTGAATGGGCAGCGTTGTTGCGCGAGTGCCTGGCGCCGATGGGCGATGGGGCTGTGCTGATCAGCGCGCCAAATTGGGATTCCGTGAGTCGTTTGTTCGATGACGACCACAGCGCCGTGCTATTGACCACGCCCAGCCTGCAACCCGGCCCTGGCCGTTGCAGTTTGCCGTGCGTGTTATTGCTGGAGCAGGAGCCTCTGGTTTCACCGTTGGGTGTCAGCGATTGGCTGGTGCGGGATGTATTGGATGCCGATACATTGCGCCGCTGCCTGCGCCACGTTCGCGAGCGCGGCCTGCTGGAAAACACCCTGCAACGCCTGGCCGAACAGGACCCACTCACGGGCATCGCCAACCGCCAAGGCTTCCAGACCTTGCTGGCCGCGCGCCTGGCCGAAAACGAAGGCCGTGGCTTGGCCCTCGGTCATCTGGACCTCGATAACTTTCGCCATGCCAACGATGCCCTCGGTCACCAGGCCGGCGACCGGTTGATCTTGCAGGTGGTGTCGCGGCTCAAAAGCCAGCTCGAAGCCGGCGACCAATTGGCGCGCCTGGGCAGCGACGAATTTGCACTGCTGATCGACACTCGCCGTGCGCCTCAGCGCGCCGAGTGGATGGCCGAGCGCATCACCGAAGTCATGGCCGAACCCTACTGGGTGGACGGCGAAAGCCTGCTGATCGGCTGCAGCCTTGGGGTGGCACACGCCCGCGCCCGCGCCGGTGCCGACCCGCTGATGTGGCATGCGCATATCGCCATGCAGCAAGCCAAGAGCACCCAGGGCTGTACCTTTCATATCTTCAACGAACGCATCAACCGCAATGCCCGCAGCCTGGCCGACCTGGAAACGGAGCTGCGCCGCGCCTTGCGCCGTGATGAACTGGAATTGCATTACCAGCCGCGCCTCGACCTGGACGATGGGCATATCGTCGGTCTGGAAGCCCTGGTGCGTTGGCGTCATGGCGAGCGGGGGTTGTTGCCGCCCAGCGAGTTCGTGCCCTTGGCCGAGCAGAGCGGCCTGATCGTACCGTTGGGTTACTGGGTGATTTCCCGGGCCCTGCGCGACATGCAGGCGCTGCGTGAACGCGGCCTGCAGCCGTTGCACATGGCGGTCAACCTGTCGTTCCGCCAATTCCAGGACAGCCAGTTGCTCTCGACCCTCAGCCGGTTGATCGCCGAGCGTGGCGTGGATGCGCGCTGGCTGGAGTTCGAACTGACCGAGACCGCCGTGATGCGCCGCAGCGATCTGGTCAAGCAGACCATGGATGCCCTCGGTCGCCTGGGTGTGCGGTTTTCCCTGGATGACTTTGGTACTGGCTTCTCATCGTTCGTGCACCTCAACAGCTTGCCGATTGCCTTGTTGAAGGTCGACAAGAGCTTCGTGGGCGGCATGGAAGAGCGCGAAGAGAATCGCAAGCTGGTCCACGCCATGATCAACCTGGCCCACAACCTGAACCTGGAAGTGGTGGCCGAAGGGGTGGAAACCCCTGAGCAGTTGGCGCTGTTGCGGTTGTTTGGGTGTGACCAGGCCCAGGGGTACCTGATCAGCAAGCCGCTGCCGTTGCCGGAGTTAGTGGAGTACCTGACCTTTGGCAAGAGTCAGCAGGCGTTGCTGGGCTGAGTTGTAAACCCGGTCAGTGTGGGAGCTGGTGTGCCTGCTCCCACACGGACCGCGCACATTTCCTAGTCCGGCTGCATCGCTTGGAATTCAGCGCGAACCTCAGGCTCCCGCCTAATCATCCGCTTCATCTTCGCTTCAAACGCCCAAGTCAGGCTCACCGCCGCACACGCCAGGCCCAGCGCCAAGCCCCACCACACACCGGTTGGGCCCCAACCCAGCGTGAACGCCATCAGCCAGGCGGACGGCGCGCCGATCAGCCAGTAGCAACCCGCACCGATCAGGAAGGTCGTCTTGGCGTCCTTGAGCCCGCGAATGCAGCCCATGGCGATGGTCTGCACGCCGTCGAACAGCTCGAACCAAGCGGCGACGGCGAGCAGGCTGACGGCCAAGACAATCACATCGTGGAAAGCCGGGTTGTTGTGGTCGATGAGCAGCCCTATTAGCGGGTCGGAATAAAGCCACAGCACCGCGGCAAATCCCAACATCACCGCCGCACCAAAGCCGATACCAACCCGACCAGCCATGCGCGCCTGCAGCAATTGCCCCGCGCCGTAATGCTGGCCGATGCGCATGGTCACCGCGTAGGACATCCCCGCCGGCACCATGAACGCTACCGAAACGATTTGCAGGGCGATCTGATGCGATGCCAGTTGCGTGCTGCCCATGGTGCCCATGCACAGCGCCGCAAAGGCAAACAACCCGACTTCCACGGCGTAGGTGCCGCCAATCGGCAGGCCCAGGCGCCACAATTCACGCAGGTACTGGGTGTTCAGGCGCAGCAGGCCGTTGCCCAGCGGGTAGGCGGCGTACGCGCGATTGCTGCGGATGTACCACATCAGCGCCAACGCCATGCCGTTGGCGACGATGGCCGTGACCAGGCCGATACCCATCAGGCCGAGTTTAGGGAGGCCAAACATGCATTCGATCAAGGCGTGGTTGAGCAGGTAGTTGAGCACGGTGCCACACAGGCTGATCACCATCACTGGTGTCGCCTTGCCGATGGCGCTGGTGAACCCGCGAAGGGCCATGAAACTCAAATAACCGGGCAGGGCGAACGGCAGGATCGTCAGGAATTGTCCCGCCGAATGCACGTTGGTTTCGGTCTGGCCAAACATCAACAGCAGCGGCTTGAGGTTCCACAGCAGCAAGCCGGCGGCCAGGGCCATCAGCCAGGCGAGCCACAGCCCCGCCTGGGTCAGACGGGTGGCGCCCTCAATGTCGCCTGCGCCATGACGGATCGCCACCAGGGTGCCCACGGCAGCGATCACGCCGATGCAGAAGATCGACACGAACGAATAACTGGCCGCGCCCAGGCCGCCACCGGCCAGGGCTTCAGGGCTCAGGCGCGCCATCATCAGGGTGTCGGTCAGCACCATCAGCATGTGCGCCAACTGTGAGGCAATCAACGGCCCCGACAGCCGTAGAATGGCCCAGAGTTCGGTACGTGCCGGATGCTGCATGATCATCACGCTCAAATAGTCAGAGGGTTGTGGAAGGGTTGATTCTCGGCGCTCCCAGCGCTTCGCACAAAGGGATAAAAGCGATCGTCAGCATGACTAAAACTCATGTATGTGAATCTGATAGGGTGCGGTATTGCTCTGTAGGAATTTTCAGATGTCTCGTCGTCTTCCTCCGCTTTATGCCCTTCGCGCATTTGAGGCGGCTTCTCGGCACAACTCATTCACCCGTGCAGCAGAAGAACTGTCGATTACCCAAAGCGCGGTAAGCCGGCATATCCGTACGCTGGAGGAGCATTTCGCCTGCCGTCTGTTCCAGCGCAGCGGGCGTACTCTGCAACTCACCGAGGCCGCTCGCCTGCTGTTGCCCGGCGTGCGTGAGGGGTTCGCCGCGCTGGAGCGCGCCTGCCATACCCTGAACGCCGAAGATGACATCCTGCGCATGAAGGCGCCGTCCACACTGACCATGCGCTGGTTGCTGGCGCGGCTCAGCCGATTTCGGGCAGTGCAGCCGGGCAATGAGGTGCAACTCACTAGCGCCTGGATGAGCGTGGACGAAGTCGACTTCAACCAGGAGCCGTTCGACTGCGCAGTGCTGCTGAGCTACGGGCATTTTCCGGCGGACTGGGAGGCCTGCTACCTGTTCCCCGAATTATTGATCCCCGTGGGCGCGCCGAACCTGTTGGAAGACGGCCCCTGGGATGCCGAGCGCCTGGCAACCGCCGAGTTGCTGCACCCCACGCCGGATCGCCGCGATTGGCGCAACTGGCTGGAGCGCATGGGCCTGTCATCGCAGATATCGCTCAAGGGCGGGCAAGTGTTCGATACCCTGGAATTGGGCATGATCGCCGCTGCGCGGGGTTATGGCGTGTCCATGGGGGATTTGCTGATGGTGGCCGAAGACGTTGCCCAGGGACGGCTGAGCCTGCCTTGGCCGACCGCTGTTGCCAGTGGGGAAAACTATTACCTGGTGTGGCCGAAAACCCGCCCCGGCGGCGAGCGATTGCGCCGGTTGGCGGACTTTCTTCAAGGTGAAGTCAAGGCGATGGAGCTGCCTGCGGTCGAGCGCCTCGACTGAGTGCCTGTGACCGTTCGTGCAATCGTTTGCGCGATAACCCTGTGATTCGCTCAAGTATTGATCGCGCGCGCCGAAGTAGGTGTGTTGGAACCATCGTGCACCAACGCTTCCCACTAGATAATTTGCCGAGTAGCGCTATGAGATCAGGATGATCCTGGCCTCGGCCAGGAGCTGTCATGTCTCAACCTCGCGCTCGGATCGCCTCCCAGCTAGGCCTCGCGTTAGCCGTGATTCTGGCTGTCGTTATCAGCGGCAGTACCGTGTTTGCCTTGCGTTCCCTCGACTCCGCCAACCTCGATACCCGAGAGGAACACCTGGCCAGCGAGGCGCGCTTGCTCGCCGACCAACTCAATACCTTCCACAGCACCTTGCGCGAGAGCACCCAGCGTTTGAGCGGGTTGTTTGAAAAGCGCTTTGGCGCCGGTTTGAGTGTGCGTGCGGACCAGCCGGTGACGGTGGCAGGCGTGCAGACCCCAAGCCTGTATTTGGGCAGCGATGTGTTGAACAACGATTTCGATGAGGTCGATGAGTTCAAGGACAACTCGGGCGGCGTAGCCACTGTGTTTGTGCGCAATGGCGAGGACTTTATTCGCGTCAGCACTTCGCTGACCAAGCAGGACGGCAGCCGCGCGATCGGCACTGCGCTGGATCACCAGCACCCGGCCTATCAACGTTTGCTGGGCGGGCAAGGCTACGTTGGCCGCGCGGTGCTGTTCGAACGCTCTTACATGACCCAATACACACCGGTGCGCGATGCTGCTGGCAAGGTCATTGCGGTGCTGTTTGTCGGCTTCGACTATACCGATGCGCAGAACGCCCAGTTCGACAACCTCAAGCGGTTCCGTATCGGCAAGACCGGCTCCTTGGCGTTGCTGGATGAGCAAAAGCATTGGCTGGTGCCGCCGGCGGGCGTGCAGGCGTTGGACCCGGCGATCCCACTGATGCTCGACCTGGCAAAAACGCCGGGCAAGGGGCGCTTCTGGAGTGACAAGAACGAAGATTTCTACAGTGTCTCGGTGCCGTTCGAAGGGGGCCCGTGGTCGGTCGTAGCGAGCATGCCGAAGTCGGAGATCCGCGAAGTGACGTGGGCGGTGGGCATCCGCCTGGTGATCGGTAGCGTACTGGCGATGTTGTTCGCGGTGGGTGCCGCGGTCTGGCTGCTGCGCAGCAAATTGCAGCCCTTGAGCGACCTGGTGCGTCAGGCCGAGGCGTTGGGCGCGGGCGACCTGAGCGTACGTCTGAATGTTTCCAGCCATGATGAAATCGGCCAGTTGGCGCGCAGCTTCAACCAGATGGGTGAGGCGCTGTCGACCATGGTCTCGCATATTCGCAAGGCGGCCGAAGAGGTCAACAGCCGGGCAAAGGCGTTGTCCGGGTTGTCCGGTGGTGCGTATGAAGGCATGGAGCAGCAATCCGGTGAAATCACCAGCATGGCCGGCGCGGTGGAGGAGTTCAGCGCCACCTCGTTGAATATCGCCGACAACATGGGCAACACCGAACGCTTGGCACAGGAAAACGCCCAGCAAACCCGTATCGGCCGCACGTCGATGCAAGAGGCGTCGTCGTCCCTGGAGCACATCGCCACGGCGCTCAATAGCACCGCCACGGTGATCAACACGTTGGGCCAGCGCTCCCAGGAAATCGGCGGGATCGTCGGTGTGATTACTTCCATCGCCGAGCAGACCAATTTGCTTGCGCTGAACGCCGCGATCGAGGCAGCGCGTGCCGGTGAGCAAGGCCGCGGGTTTGCAGTGGTTGCTGACGAAGTGCGCAACCTGGCGTCGCGCACTCGCCAAGCCACCGACGAAATCTCCGGAATGATCCAGAGCATCCAGCAGGAAACCGGTAACGCCATTACCACGATGGAACACGGCAATGTGCTGATGCAGGAGGGGCTGTCGCGCAACGCAGACGTGGCTTCGGCCCTGGCGCGCATTGACGAACAAAGTCGTTCGGCAGGGCAGCAATTCGCCGCCATCACCACCGCCACCCACGAGCAGAGCAGCACCGCGACCTTGCTGAGCAGCAACTTGCAGAGTATTGCGTTGGCCAACAGTGAGCAGCGTGAAGTGGTGTCGAATTTGGCGATTACGGCCAAAGAGTTGGAAACGTTGGCGGCGGGCTTGCGTCAGGAGGTAGACCGCTTCCGCTGACGCGCCTCGGATCGAGTTTTTATAGCAACGAAGCGCGATAGCGCTGTAGTGAGCGGGCTTGTCCCGCGCTGGGCTGCGAAGCGGCCCTAAACCCAGACTACTCGGTTTTCCTGAAACGCCGCGGCGACCCTATTGGGGCCGCTGCGCAGCCCGGCGCGGGGCAAGCCCGCTCACTACGGGCATGCGATCTTTTGCTGGCCAGGCTTAAGTAATCGCCGCCGGGCGGTATTGCAGGGCCTCTTGCAGATGGTGGCGAGCGATGGCGGCAGCTTGCTCCAAGTCTGCCAAGGTGCGCGCCACTTTCAACAGTCTGTGAGCCGCCCGCAGCGACAGCGTCAGCCGTTCACAGGCGGCCTCCAGCCAGCCTTCATCGATCTTCGACAGCTGGCAGTGCTTGCGCAGCCCGGGTAGGTCCAGGAATGCATTGGCGCAGCCTTGGCGCCGTAGCTGGCGTTCACGGGCGTCGGCCACGAGTTTTGATGCACTCGCCGTATCGTCACCGGCCTGCGGTGTTGGGTTCAGCGCAGTGCTCTCCCGTGCAACGGTCAGGTGCAGGTCGATGCGGTCCAGTAGCGGCCCGGAAAGCTTGTTGCGGTAGCGCTGGATCTGCTCCGGCGTACAGCGACAGCGCCCGCTGGGCTCACCCAAGTAGCCGCAAGGGCATGGGTTCATCGCCGCCACCAGTTGAAAGCGTGCCGGGAAACTCACCCGGTCGCGTGCGCGGGAAATCACGATATGGCCTGACTCCAACGGCTCTCGAAGCACCTCCAACACCTTGCGATCAAACTCCGGCAACTCATCCAGAAACAGCACGCCGTGATGGGCCAGGGTAATTTCCCCCGGTTGGGGTTTTGATCCGCCGCCCACCAATGCGGGCCCTGATGCTGAGTGGTGGGGCTGGCGAAAGGGTCGATGGGGCCAGTGGCTCAGCGGCGCGAGGCTGACTACGGACTGAATCGCCGCCACTTCCAACGCCTCCTGCTCGCTCAGCGGTGGCAGCAAGCCCGGCAAGCGGCTGGCGAGTAGGGTCTTGCCGGTTCCCGGCGGCCCGCTGAATAGCAGGTTGTGTGCGCCTGCCGCCGCAATCAGCAGTGCGCGCTTGGCGGCTAGCTGGCCCTGTACTTCACTCAAGTCCGGATAAGGCTTGTTTAGATACAGCAAACCATCGGACTTGTAAGGCTCTATCGGCTGATGTCCGTTCAGGTGCGCGACCACCTGTAGCAGGTGGTCCACCGCAATGACTTTCAAGCCCGACGCCAGGCACGCTTCTTCGGCATTGGCACGGGGCACTATCACGGTGCGCCCGGCCTTGCGCGCCGCCAGCGCGGCTGGCAACACACCTTTCACCGCCCGGACTTCCCCCGACAGCGCCAGTTCACCCAGGCATTCCACATCGTCGAGCATCAACGCTGGCACCTGCACGCTGGCCGCCAAAATCCCCAGCGCAATCGCCAGGTCAAACCGCCCGCCGTCCTTGGGCAGGTCGGCAGGTGCGAGGTTTAGGGTGATACGGCGGGCGGGGTATTGCAGCGCGGAGTTGAGAATGGCGCTGCGTACGCGGTCCTTGCTTTCCTTGACCGCCGTTTCCGGCAAACCCACCAAGGTCAGGGACGGCAGACCATTGGCCATGTGCACCTCGACGGTGACGGCAGGGGCTTCGACGCCGACCTGGGCGCGGCTGTGGACAATAGCGAGGGACATGCGTGTTCCTTGAAAAAGAGGCCGCTTCCTGCGGGTTTTTCAAGGGTAGGCGAGGCGGGGAAAAGCGAGGCAGAGAGGTTTTACAGAACGTATCCAAGGACCGCCGCAGAGCTATTGTGGGAGCTGGCTTGCCTGCGATGGCGTCTTGTCAGTCAAACCGCTATCGCAGGCAAGCCAGCTCCCACATTGCCCGCGTTTATTCAGCGGGCGGGGTGAGCTTGGCTTCCAGCTCGGCGACTTTCGCTTCCAGGCTCTCAAGCCGCGCACGCGTGCGCGCCAACACCACCATCTGGCTATCAAACTCTTCCCGGCTCACCAGGTCGAGTTTGCTGAAGCCACTTTGCAGCAACGCTTTGAACTGGCTTTCGATTTCGTTGCGGGGCAGCGGGGTGTCGCCGCTGAACAGGCGAGAGGCGTGGCCGCTCAGGGCGTCGAGGAGGTCTTTGGGCGCGAGCATGGGAAATAGTCCGGAAAACTGTTGGCCGGCAGTGTATCACGCGGCGTCTATAGTCTTTTTCACGGCCTTGGGCGCACGCTTTTCGCGCAAAGTGCCTGGCGTGCGCGCACCGTTTTTGTGCGCATTGTCATCGCGAAAAAGCCCCGCAGGTGGGCATAGGTGGGCAAAGGACTGATTTCAGTGATTTTTACGGAGCTGGCAAGGTTTCTGCTTAGACGATCATGACCCATGCACTGATGCAGTCGCTGTGACGAATGCAGTGCGCCGACGGATCAGGGGTACAGGT
>NZ_NKIG01000123.1:0-1599 GCF_002255865.1 Pseudomonas sp. PGPPP1
TGCTCGCCCCAGGTCATGGTGCCCAAGGCTATCGCGCTCACGTTCAGATCCGTACGGCCCAGCTGTCGATAATCCATCGGGTACTCCTTCGGGGAAAACAATCATA
This sequence comes from Pseudomonas sp. PGPPP1, assembly GCF_002255865.1. NCBI lineage: Bacteria > Pseudomonadati > Pseudomonadota > Gammaproteobacteria > Pseudomonadales > Pseudomonadaceae > Pseudomonas > Pseudomonas sp. PGPPP1. The sequence goes on from NZ_NKIG01000123.1 coordinate 107, forward strand.
AAAGCAGGTTGAATTTTTTTTCGCAATCTGCATAATTGCCCACCTCTTTCTGCAGTGGAAGTGATGCGCCGCCTGCCGAAGAATCTTGCCGTTGAACGGACGCGCCGACCCGAGCCCCCGATAGCGTCTGTATCCGGCTGCCTTTGACTTGTCAAAGTACGCACTATTCAGTAAGATCCGCCGTCTAATTTACAGGGCGGCCCCTGAGGCTATTAAAGAATGACAACTTTTACTGCAAAACCGGAAACAGTTCAGCGCGACTGGTTTGTCGTCGACGCCGCTGGTCAGACCCTGGGTCGTCTGGCCACTGAAGTCGCCAGCCGTCTGCGTGGCAAGCACAAGCCTGAGTACACCCCTCACGTTGACACCGGTGACTACATCGTGATCATCAACGCTGAGCAGGTTCGTGTAACCGGCAACAAAGCAAGCGACAAAATGTACTACCGTCACTCCGGTTTCCCAGGCGGTATCAAGTCTTCCAACTTCGAAGGCCTGATTGCCAAGAAGCCTGAAGCCCCGATCGAAATCGCGGTCAAAGGCATGCTGCCTAAGGGCCCACTGGGTCGCGATATGTTTCGCAAGCTGAAAGTCTATGCGGGCGCTGTACACCCTCATGCTGCTCAGCAGCCCCAAGAACTGAAGTTTTAACGGAATAGTTCATTATGTCGGCGACTCAAAATTACGGCACTGGCCGTCGCAAAACCGCAACCGCTCGCGTTTTCCTGCGTCCGGGTACTGGTAACATCTCGATCAACAACCGCTCCCTGGACAACTTCTTCGGCCGCGAAACTGCCCGCATGGTAGTTCGTCAGCCGCTGGAACTGACCGAGACCGTTGAAAAGTTCGACATCTACGTCACCGTTATCGGTGGCGGTGTAAGTGGTCAAGCTGGCGCAATCCGCCACGGTATCACTCGCGCTCTGATGCAGTACGACGAAACCCTGCGTGGCGCTCTGCGCAAAGCTGGCTTCGTTACTCGCGATGCTCGTGAAGTTGAACGTAAGAAAGTCGGTCTGCGTAAAGCGCGTAAGCGTCCGCAGTACTCGAAGCGTTAATTCGCTTTACGTTCCAAAAAAACGCCCAGCTCCTCACGGAGTTGGGCGTTTTTTATTGCCTGCAATTTATGCAGAAAAATCGCCGTGACAACTTGCCACATCCGTAGACCCCCTATACTACAAGGCCTGGAGGCGGAGCCCCGGGCAATTCCCTTGTCATACGTGGGGCTTTTCATTACCATTCGGCAAAATTTTTATAAGTAAAGTTTCAACACTTAGTAGACGCCTGATTTAACAGGCCAAAAAGCTGATGGGAGAGGACTGAATGAGCAATGACGGCGTGAATGCAGGCCGGCGTCGCTTCTTGGTAGCAGCCACATCCGTGGTGGGTGCTGCAGGAGCGGTGGGGGCTGCGGTCCCGTTCGTGGGGTCATGGTTTCCCAGTGCCAAGGCGAAAGCCGCAGGTGCACCGGTGAAGGTGAATGTCAGCAAGATCGA
>NZ_NKIG01000049.1:0-26086 GCF_002255865.1 Pseudomonas sp. PGPPP1
TGGATCAATCGGTGCAGATCTATAACAGCGAGCGGCCACATCTATCGCTGAAATACAAAACGCCCGATGCGGTGCATCGGGCGTTTTGAGGCTGAAATAGGTGTAAACCTATTTCAGGACTGGACACTGGCGTTTGGCCAATCCTCTTTCCAATTCCCCTTCCTCTTCTGACCAATGGTCATGCCTGTCGCTTGCCAAATATTATTATGGTAATAATATTCAATCCATGAACATCGGAGGCAATGATGAGCGATAAAAAAGCGCAAACCCGCGAACGCATTTTGCAAGCCGCCAGCGCTGCGTTGATCCAGCGTGGACCGGCTGAGCCGAGTGTCGGTGAAGTCATGGGGGCGGCGGGGCTGACCGTCGGTGGGTTCTACGCGCACTTCGAAAGCAAGGATGCGCTGATGCTGGAGGCCTTTACGCAATTGTTGGCCAGGCGTCGCGCGTCGATCGACGATATGGACGCCCAATTGACCGGCGAAGAGCGTAGAGGCTTGGTGGCGGCGTTCTACTTGTCTCGCAAGCACCGCGACTCAACCGTCCACGCCTGTCCGATCCCGGCAACGGTCGGCGAGATGAGCCGCTTGCCGGATGAGTTTCGCCAGGCGCTGAACGAGCACTGCGAGCTGATGGCCGCGCAGCTCGCCGTCAGCCCTGAAGACACCGACAAGGCCCTGGCCGATATGGCGTTGATGATCGGTGGCTTGGCCTTGGCGCGTGCCCTGGGCCCGGGTGAGCTTTCTGACCGTGTGTTACGCGCCGCCAAGTCGGCGGTGCGCTGAGGAGGGTTTGGATCATGGGCGCACTGACATGGATTCGTGGTTTCAATGGCACCGTGGGCCGCCTGGCACCGCATTCGGTGGCCAGCAAAATGCGTCGTACCTTCATGACGCCTCGGGATTTGCCGCCGCGTGAGTGGGAGTTGCCGCTGTTGGCTCAATCGGAGCGCATCACCCTGCGTTTCGGCTTGTCGGCGCTGCGTTGGGGCCAAGGGCCTGCCGTATTGCTGATGCACGGTTGGGAAGGGCGCCCGACCCAGTTCGCCAGCTTGATCACGGCCCTGGTCGACAACGGTTATTCAGTGATTGCATTGGATGGGCCTGCCCACGGTCGCTCGCCTGGGCGTGAAGCGCATGTGCTGCTGTTCGCTCGGGCCATGCTCGAAGCGGCGGCCGAGTTGCCACCGCTGCACGCGGTGGTCGGCCATTCCATGGGCGGTGCCAGTGCGATGCTGGCCGTGCAATTGGGCTTGCGTACCGAGGCACTGGTGAGTATCGCCGCGCCGTCGCGGTTTCTGGATGTGCTGCGTGGTTTTGCCGGAATGGTGGGTTTGCCATCAAGGGCGCGCTCGGCGTTTATCCAGGAAGTCGAGTTGGCGATGGGGATGCCGCTCAAGCATCTGGACGTCGCGCACTATCAGATGAATATTCCTGGCCTGATCGTGCATGCAGAGGACGACACTTTTGTGTCGGTCAAGGCCTCGCAAATGATCCATGACGCCTGGTTCGACAGCCGCTTGCTGCGCCTGGAGCAGGGTGGCCACCAGAAGGTATTGGCCGACCCACGTGTCATCGAAGGTGTGCTGGCGTTGCTTGCGGGTCGTCGTTTACAGGAGCGGCAAACGGCCTGATACACTGCCCCGCCGAGATTAATCGACTGGGAGCAAGGCATGGGCTGGGATTTGACAACGCCGTTTATCATCGATCTGCAGGTTGGCGCAGAGGACATCGACGGCCTGGGGCACGCTAATAATGCGGTGTACGTGTCCTGGCTGGAGCGCTGCGCCTGGCGACATTCCCAGCGTCTGGGGCTGGACCTTACCGAGTACCGCCGGCTGGATCGTGCCATGGCGGTAGTGCGCCACGAGATCGACTACCTCGCGGCAGGTTACGAGGGTGACGAACTCCAGCTCGCTACCTGGATTGTCGATTGGGACCAGCGCCTGAAAATGACCCGGCGTTTCCAGCTGTTCCGCCCTAGCGACGGAGCGACTCTGCTGCGCGCGCAAACCACCTTCGTCTGCATCGAGCTGTCCACTGGCAAGCCCAAGCGCATGCCGGCGGAATTCCTCGACGGTTATGGTCCCGCCCTGACAGGGGGTTAACGGTTGCCGTAGGAAACCCAGTAAACTGCGCCACGATTTTTGTTGAGTGTTTTCCATGCAAATTGCTTTGGCGCCCATGGAGGGGTTGGTCGACAACATCCTGCGGGACGTGTTGACCCGCGTGGGCGGTATTGACTGGTGCGTGACCGAATTTATTCGCGTCAACGACCGCCTGCTCACCCCAGCCTACTTTCACAAACTCGCCCCGGAACTGCTGCATGGCGCCCACACCGCTGCGGGCGTGCCGTTGCGTGTGCAATTGCTCGGCTCAGACCCTGTGTGTCTCGCGGAAAACGCTGCCTTGGCCTGCGAGTTGGGCTCCCAGGTGATCGACCTGAACTTCGGCTGCCCGGCCAAGACCGTGAATAAATCCCGGGGTGGCGCGGTGTTGCTCAAGGAGCCGGAGTTGCTCAACCAGATCGTCGAGCACGTGCGCCGCGCTGTTCCGGCCCATATCCCGGTGACCGCCAAAATGCGCCTGGGCTTCGACAGCCCGGACGGCGCGTTGGTCTGTGCCACGGCCTTGGCCGAAGGTGGCGCGGCGCATATCGTGGTGCATGCGCGTACCAAGACCGATGGCTACAAGCCGCCTGCCCACTGGGAGTGGATTCCGCGCGTGCAGGATGTGGTCAAGGTGCCGGTATTCGCCAACGGCGATATCTGGTGCGTTGACGATTGGAAGCGTTGCCGTGAAGTCAGCGGTGCCGAAGACATCATGCTCGGTCGTGGTTTGGTGGCGCGCCCTGACCTGGCGCGGCAGATCGCCGCCGCACGAGCAGGCGAAGAGGTGGTTGAGATGACCTGGGCACAGATGCAGCCCATGCTCCAGGACTTCTGGACGCAGTCGGTGGCCCAACTGACTGAAAAGCAGGCGCCGGGCCGCTTGAAGCAATGGCTGGCGATGCTGACCCGTAACTACCCGGAAGCGGTGGAGCTGTTCACAGCGCTGCGTCGGGAGACGGGGCTTGAGCAGGTCAGTCGCTTGCTGGGGATGGCTCATCCGCAGCAATCTGAGTCATAAGCTGCAACGCTTGAATGGCCTTGAGCGAAGTGGATGCGCTCTTTAAGCGAATCCTATGTTTCAAGAAAATGCCCCGTATCGTTTGATGCGGGGCATTTTGCGTTGAACGGGAAGTTAAGTTCGCCTAGCTATTAGCGATAGGGTGTTTTGTTAATGGGAGATGGCGTTATTTTAATATCGGTTTGAAACATTGAGAGAGGTGCGATTTTTTTAGGGGCAAAATAAGACGGTATGTAATATCGGTTGTTTTTTTCTGTGAGATAGATTTTGTATTTTGCTTATGGGCGGCAGGTATTATTTGCGTGCGCGAAATACCAGAGTGGTTATCTGTGCTGGTCTTGTAATTATATCGGAGAGTTGCTTGCTTTACGGTTTATTAGCGTGTGTGTCTCACGAGGCAGGCTTGGAAGGCGTGATTAAAGGGCTTTAAGAAAGAGTCATGGGGAAAAGTCTGAAAATTCTGTTTGGTTTCCTTATGTGAAGCGCGATTTCTGGAACTCGATAGCACCACTGTCCACGAAAGTAATGACTGTGAAGCAGCGTTGTTGTTTGCAGTTCATCAAGGCTATCGCTGACCTGGTCCACTAACGGAGTCAGGCCGCGCTGATTTAAGGAACCCAAGAATGTCTTTATCGATTAATAACTCGCCCTTCGTCAAAGTTGATACCTCGCCCATGGAGCGCCCGGTGTTGCCAGCGACAGCAACTGGGGTGAATCAAACAGCCTCTTCTCATCACTCTGGAGGTGTTCATGTTCCTGTGCGTAATGACAATGCCAAAGGGGCACACAATGAGGTGTTATTCAATTCAGGTGCATTTACCAAGTTATTCGACATGCTTGAGCTGGTTTTCAAAACCATGCGTGAAATGTTCGCCGGAAAGAATATAACCCCCGATGTATTACCCGACGCTGAGAGGTCGCCGAAAGTAAAACCTGATGCAGGCCTACAGCCGATGGTGAAGCCTGATGCAGGCCCACAACCGATGGTAAAGCCTGATGCAGATCCACAACCGAAGGTGAAGCCTGATGCAGGCCCACAACCGATGGTGAAGCCTGATGCCGGCCCACAACCGATGGTGAAGCCTGATGCAGGTCTACATCCGCAGGTGCAAGCTGATCATGGTCGGCTAAGGCCCGTGCTACCTGGACCGACAGTTCCAGTGCTGCCCGCCGTACCCAAACCGGTTGTCAATGTGACCAATGACGCCAACGCGCAGGTCAAGGTCGAAGTAAACGTTAACCACTGTCATTGTCCCGACACCAAATCGGAGCATGACAACGGCTTGAGGCCAAGAGTTGCAGCCGATGTAAGTGTGACGCCACAACCTGCACCCAAGGTCGTGCCGCAGACGGATACCACGCCAAACGTAGTGCCAAAACCGGACGCCACCCCCCAACCCGGTGTGACGCCACAACCTGCACCCAAGGTCGTGCCGCAGACGGATACCACGCCAAACGTAGCGCCAAAACCCGACGCCACCCCCCAACCCGGTGTGACGCCACAACCTGCACCCAAGGTCGTGCCGCAGACGGATACCAAACCTAACGTAGCGCCTAAAGACGACACCGCGCCTAAGCCAGGCGTGATGCCGCAGCCCTTACCAAAGGTCATTCCCGATAACGATGCAAAGCCAAAAGTAAATCCAGACCTGCCCCAACCTCAGCCTGAGTTGACCAGCCCTGCCCCCGGGATTGATCGAGGAGAGCTTAACAGTCCGGGTTTCAAGCACCGCGCATGGCTCAAGACCTGAAACGTCAGCCTGTATTTCAATTCCTTTGATAAAGGCAGCGCCTTCCCGGATAGCCGTCCGGGGAGGCTCTTAATCACGGAGGTTTTCATGACGTGTTGTTCTATTAAAAGCGTTGCTCGTGTAGTGGACGTGCGTCAGGTGTTGGCGCCTAACGCCCTGGTTGCGACCAATGAGGTCGTGCCACCCGGCACCCTGGTCGGGATTGATTATGCTTCGACGACGCGGGTAAAAGAGCCACTCGGTTCTGCGACGGTTGGCGACAAACCGGCTGCTATCAATACCTTGGTGGCGTTGTTTACTTCGTTTTTCACCCAGTTGATTAATCTCATCTCGGACAAAAAAGACAAGGTCGTTCCGGACATCTCTCCCAAACCCGAGATCAAACCTCGGGTCATGCCAGAGCCTGAACAACCAAGGCCCGAGGTTGCTACGCATATTCCGGGGCTGTCCGATAAACGAAAGGGTGCCAAACCTGGAAATATCTGGAGTGGCTTCCGCCAAGGGCCTGACGGCAACTGTGTAACGGTCTCGGCCATCAAAGCCGCCATGTACAAATTTGGCCAAAGCCCTACCGATATCTTCAAGGAGGTGAGGAGGGAACGCAGCGGTTATCGAGTCATTATGCGCGACGACTATGTCTTGACCCTCACAGACCGAGAGTTGGCGGTGGGCGCGCGAGGTTCGCGATTTGTCGGCCCTGACGCGGGCATGCTCAAGGACGCGCAATTCCTTTTTGCGGTCAGTGCAAAGCGCGCGCACATGGAAAACAACGATGGTACGGCGTACCGGAGTTTTGAAGCCGGTGTCCACAGTTTGAACGATGGGGAAGATGAGGTCGATCCTGGTGAAGGCTTCCTGCGATTAGGGTTGAGTAAGCATATGCGGCAGGTCAGCGTGCGAGAACTTGCCAATGGTCAGCTAGGCATGTGCAATCGTACCGGGCATTCGGTGGCCGTTATCAACGGTCGCGAAGAATTGTGGGGCAAGCAAGGGTCGGCGCCGACACGAGGGGACGCCATCGCGTTGGTTTGATGGTGGGAATGTCACTCATGCGGCCAGCGCCTCAAGGCCATCAACCAGTTTGCGAGTTGAGCGCCCTGGTCGCATGTTCTACACAAGCAGGAGGTAGCAAGATGAGTATCTCGATGATGGGCCGTTCGGTTATGGCGGGGGGCCCTCAAACCGATTTTTTCTACCGCGCCGGTGCACCGCCAGCCGTCAGTGCCATCGACGCGTTCAGTGTCTCCCAAAGACGATTTGGTGAAAACTTTGACTGCAGCACCCACGCCGCTGTTATCAAAATGATGATGATGACGTTGGGTCAACGCCTGGCGGACATGTTTGATCAGATCCAGCCTTCCGGTGATGGCTATTCCATCACTATGAAAGACGAGTTCAAGGTTCACCTGTCTCGTCATGAGTTGAACCAGGCGGCGCAGGCTTCCAGGTTTACCGGTGAAGACGGTGAGTCTGTCGCCACTGCCAACGTGGTGTTCGCCGCCTTTGTGAAGCGCAAGCAATTGACCGGAGGCTACTCGACGTTTGAAGCGGCCTTGGCCAGGACCATCGAGGGTGAAACAGCCCAACGCTGTATGCAGGGCATGGGTGTGTTCGGGCTTTCCAGCTTTGTTCCGGTGAGCGAATTGACGGGAAAGGACGCAGTAGGCGTGCTGGAAACCCATAACCGTGGCGCGGCACTGGTAAATGAGGGCGTCTTGCATGACTACGGTGAGCAGCGGCACGTGGACCGGGGCTACGGATACACGTTGTTCAATGACAAGCAATCGCTCCCCAACGATGGCTGGAAGGTGACTCATGTTGCGGCCAGCACGGATTCTGGAAAGATCTGGGATGGGTTCTACCAAGGCGTGCAAAGCAATTGCGTCACGGTATCGGCGATCAAGGCAGCCATTATCCGGTTCGGCCAGGTCCCCAGCGGGATCTATAAGCATATCCAGGTCACCGAGCAGGGGTTTGACGTGCTCATGCGCGACTCATTCCGCGTGCAGTTGACCCACGATGAAGTGCGTCAGGCCGCCGCTGCGTCGACCTTTCGTGGCACTGACCCTCAATTGCTGGACTACGCCAACTTCCTCTACGCCGTCAGCGCCAAGCGGGCGCAATGGGAGAACAACGACTTCCGTGGCAGGCAAAGCTACTCGGTAGCCCTGGAAACCCTCAATGACGGCGAGCATCCCGGTGAGGCACTTCGACGCCTTGGACTCTACGGTTACCTGCGTGAGAGCACGGTTGAAGCGCTGGCGGGTGGGGCGGTGGGCACCCTGGCCGACAGCGCCCACTCTGTCGCAGTGATCAATGGGACGCTGGACCTCTATGGGTTGCCACTTGATCTGGCGTCGTCGCGTTGGATGCGCGGCGGTCTAAGGGCGCTGACATTGGTGTAGCGGCTACCCCAGCAACGCCCGGAACCCCTCTATCGGCAATGGCCGGCTGTGCAAATAACCCTGGTACAAGTGGCAGCCCTGCTTTTGCAGGAAAGCCAGTTGCTCTGGGGTTTCCACGCCTTCGGCAATCACTTCCAGATTCAGGCTGCGGGCCATGGCCACGATGGCACGGATGATCTCCGCGTCGTTGGGGTCATGGGTGGCATCGCGTACAAAGGATTGATCGATTTTCAGCGCATCCACCGGCAGGCGCTTGAGGTAGGTGAGTGATGAATAGCCGGTGCCAAAGTCATCCATGGCAAAGCTGACGCCGAGCTTCTTGAGGCGGCGCATTTTGCCGATGGTGTCGTCAAGGTTTTGAATCACGATGCCTTCGGTGATCTCCAGTTTCAGCAGGCTGTAGGGCAGCGAGTGTTGCTTGAGGCTGCGCTCCACGCGCTCCACGAAATCGTTCTGGCGGAACTGCCGAGGGCTGATGTTTACGCATAGGCTGAAGTTCAGTGGATCCACCAGGCCGTCTGCGATGAGTTTTTCGAAAGCGGCGCAGGCTTCGTCGAGAATCCAGGTGCCCACTTCGAGGATCAGGCCGCTGTCCTCAAGCACCTTGATAAATTCCGTTGGTGACTGGGCACCCAGTTGCGGGTGCTGCCAGCGCACCAAGGCCTCGGCGCCGACGATTTTGTTGCCGCGCGCGTCAACCTGAGGCTGGTAATTCACACTGAACTCGCCGCGTGACAGGGCCAGTCGCAGGTCGGTTTCCATGCGCAGGCGTTCGCTGGCGGTTTTCTGCATGCTGTTGTGAAACATCTGGGTGGTGTTGCGCCCCGAATCCTTGGCGCGGTACAGCGCGATGTCCGCACGCTTGAGCAGGTCTGCCGGGGTGGAGCCGTGGTCGGGGATCAGCGCTACGCCAATGCTCGGGGTGACCTGCAAACGATGGCCGTCCAGGAACATCGGTTCCGAGAGCAACTCGCGCAGGGTGTCCGCCAGTTCCTGCACCTGGGCGCTGACTTGCGCGCGCGAGCCGTCCAGCCCACTGAGTAGCACCACAAATTCATCGCCGCCCAGGCGTGCCACGGTGTCTTCCATGCGCACGCTGGCTTCCAGGCGTGCGGTGACGATCTTCAGCACCGTATCGCCCACCGGGTGGCCGAGGGAATCGTTGATGTGCTTGAAATGGTCAAGGTCGAGAAACAGCAGCGCGCCGCGCAAGTTGTGACGTTTGAGCAGCGCGATCTGCTGGCTCAGGCGGTCCATCAGCAGTGCGCGGTTGGGCAGATTGGTCAGCGGGTCGTGGTAAGCCAGGTGGCGGATCTGCGCCTGGGCGTTTTTCAGCAGGCTTACGTCCCGTGCGGTCAGCAGTAGGCAGGGCGTTTCGTTCAGGGTGATTGGCTCGACGGACACCTCCACCGGCAGCACCTCGCCACGCTTGTTGTGCCAAAGCATTTCCAGATGGCGAATGCGCCCCTTGATCTGCAGTTCGGCCAATAGCGCGGCGCGCTGGTTTTCATCGGCCCAGATACCGATCTGGTAAAGAGTGAGGCCGATGGCTTCTTCGGCGCGATAGCCGGTGAGGCGACAGAAACCGTCATTGACCTCGACATAGCGGCCAGTGTCGCGCTCGGTGATGGAGATCGCGTCGGGGCTGGAATGGAACGCCTTGGCGAATTTCTCCTCGCTGGCCTTGAGCGCTGCCTCTGAGCGCTGTTGCTGGGTGATATCGCGCAACGTGGTGACGATGCACGGTCGATCGCCAACCTTGATCTGGCGGCTGGATATCACGCAGGTCAGGCTTTGGCCGTTCTTGTGATGGGCCACAATCGCCACATTGCTCAGGGCCTGTTCGCGTATCACCCGCTCGATGCGTTGCAGGCGCTTGCTTGACTCATCCCACAGGCCGATCTGCTCGGCACTCTTGTCGATGACTTCGGCGGCCGCCCAGCCAAAGGTCTGGGTGAAGGCCGGGTTGATTTCGATAAACACGCCGCTCTCCAGATCGGTGACGCAGATCGGGTCGGGACTGGCCTGGAACAGGCTGGCGAATTTTTCTTCCGAGGCAGTGAGGCGTTGTTCGCGCTCCACCTGGTCAGTGATGTCCAGCAGCGTGCCCGCCATGCGCAGGGGGGCGCCTTGCTCGTCGCGATACAGGCGGGCACGGCTTTCGAGGTAGCGCGAGCTGCCATCTTCCATTTGCACGCGGTAGGTCAGTTGGTAGTTGCCGGCCGGGCCTTCGCGCAGGGTGCGATAGGCGTTGCGCATATTGTCGCGTTCTTCATTGGGCATGCCCTCGAAGAATGCATCGAAGGATTCGTGGAATGGCTCGGGCGGCAAACCATGCAGCTGGGCGGCGCGAGCCGAGCCATAGAGCATGCCGGTGGGGATATGCCAGTCCCAGGTGCCCAGCTGTGCGGAATCCAGGGCCAGGTCGAGGCGCTCCTGGCTGTCCTTGAGCGCTTGCTCGGCATTCTTGCGGTCGGTGGTGTCGAGAAACGTGCTGATCAGGTAAGCCTCGCCCTCCAGTTCCACCTTTTGCGCACTGAGGGTGCCGTCGTGGATCTGGCCATTGCTGGCGCAAAACTGCACCTCCATGGTGATCGGCTCGCCCTTGCGTTGGGTGGCCTTGACCAACTGCGCGCGTTGCTCGGGGTGGCGCCACAGGCCCAGGTCCAGGGTGGTGCGACCGATGGCGTCGGCGACCGGCCAACCAAAGTGGATCTCGAAATATTGGTTGGCTTCGCTGATCAAGCCATCGGCCTGGCGGGTCAGCAGCACCATGTTTGGGCACAGGTGGAACAGCGTGGCGAAGCGTTTTTCGGAGTGGCCGAGGGCGTTTTCCCGCTCGCGTTGGTGGGTAATCTCGCGGATCACGCCGATCATTCGGCGCCGGCCAGTCTTGTCCGGCGCCAGGCTGCCATTGATCTCCAGCCAATGATGCGTGCCGTCAGGCCACTGGATGCGATGGCGCATCGCGTGTTCGAACGGTTCGCCCGCCAATACCGCGTGAAACGCTCGCACTACGCGAGCGCGGTCGGCCGGGGCCAGCAGGTCGAGATAGTCCAGATCCTTTGGCAAGGGCTGGCGAGGGTCAAAACCGAACAACGCCTGGGTGCCCCGTGACCAGCTGATTTTCCCGGTGTCGATTTCCCAGCACCACGCGCCCAGCCGGGCGGCGTTGAGGGCCGCCAGCAACTGCGGAGCGCTGTCCCAACTTTGCTCCGCCTCTTGAGGGTCAAGGGCGTAAATGCGAGGCAAAGGTGGTACGGAATCGACGGGGTTGCGCATTATCAAAGGGCCTTGGCTCGATGGGCGTAAGGCGCGGTTTTATTCAGACCTTGAGGCCGCACAGCTTCATGCCGGTATCCCTGGCAGATCGACCTGTGCATCCAATAGGCTCATGAAAGCCCGCGCAGCGTTCGACAGCGTCCTTTCGGTGTGCACGATATAGCCTAGCTGGCGACTGAGCTGTATGCCCGGCAAAGCGATACTTGCCACCTGATCATCAAGCATAGTGCGCGGCAAAACGCTCCAGGCCAGGCCGATCGACACCATCATCTTGATAGTTTCCAAGTAGTTAGTGCTCATCGCGATGTTTGGAGTTAGGCCCTGGGCTTCGAACAATCGGCTGACAATATGGTGCGTAAAGGTGTTCCCTCCGGGGAAAACAGCCGGGTGCCCGGCAATATCGGCCAGGCTGACCCTGCCATTGAGGGTCAGGCTGTGTTCCGGTGCGACGACAAAGTCCAGCGGGTCATCCCAGACCGGTGTCGCGCGCACGAGATGATGAGGGTCGGGCGCCAGGGTAATTACCGCTACTTCTGCGCGGCCGTGGAGGATTTCTTCGTAGGCCACTTCCGAATCCAGGAACTGAATATCCAGCGCGACGTTGGGGTACTCCCGGGTAAAGGTGCGCAGAATCGGCGGCAAGCGATGCAGGCCAATGTGGTGGCTGGTGGCCAAGGTCAGGCGCCCGCTGACTTCGCCGGTGAGGTTGGTGAGCGCGCGTCGGGTGTCGTCCAGCACGTTTAGGATCTGGTAGGCGCGTGGCAAGAGGGCCCGCCCGGCCTCGGTCAAGCCGACTTCACGGCCCAGGCGATCAAACAGGCGTACCTTTAATTGTTGCTCCAAACCGGCGATGCGCTTGCTAATGGCCGGTTGGGTCAGGTGCAAACGTTCGCCGGCACCGGAGAAGCTGCCGGTCTCGGCGATGGCGATAAAGGCATTGAGGTTGGCCAGGTCCATTGTGGTATTCCAGTTGGTAATCCAAAGCATAAAAAATATGAATTTGAGTTATTTAATGTAGCGCCATACCATCAGCCTCACAAGCCAAAGGGTTATTGAATGTCTCAAGACCCGGGGCATAGAAAGACCGCTGATGAGGACCGACTGATGGCCGGCAAAACGCTTTACGACAAGCTTTGGGATTCCCATGAAGTGAAACGGCGCGACGATGGCTCGTCGCTGATCTATATCGACCGTCACATCATCCATGAAGTGACCTCGCCCCAAGCGTTCGAAGGCCTGCGGCTGGCCGGGCGTAAGCCGTGGCGCGTCGACTCCATCATCGCCACCCCTGACCACAACGTGCCGACCACCCCTGAGCGCAAGGGCGGTATCGACGCCATTGTCGATACCGTGTCGCGCTTGCAGGTACAGACCCTCGACGACTATTGCGACGAATATGGCATCACCGAATTCAAGATGAATGACGTGCGTCAAGGGATCGTCCACGTGATCGGCCCGGAGCAAGGTGCGACCTTGCCGGGCATGACCGTGGTCTGCGGTGACTCCCACACCTCCACCCACGGTGCCTTTGGCGCCTTGGCCCATGGCATCGGCACGTCCGAGGTGGAGCATGTGTTCGCCACCCAGTGCCTGGTCGCCAAGAAAATGAAGAACATGCTGGTGTCCGTCGAAGGCACGTTGCCGTTTGGTGTAACCGCCAAGGACATCGTCCTCGCCGTGATCGGCAAGATCGGCACCGCCGGCGGTAACGGCCACGCCATCGAATTCGCAGGCAGCGCGATCCGCGACCTGTCCATCGAAGGCCGCATGACCATCTGCAACATGTCCATCGAAGCCGGTGCTCGTGTGGGCATGGTGGCAGCGGACGAAAAGACCGTCGAGTACGTTAAAGGCCGTCCATTTGCACCGGCGGGCGCCGATTGGGATGCAGCGGTAGAGGCTTGGAAAGACTTGGTCTCCGACGCCGACGCGGTGTTCGACACCGTGGTTGAACTGGACGCTGCCCAGATCAAGCCGCAAGTCAGCTGGGGCACGTCGCCGGAAATGGTGTTGGCGGTTGATCAGAACGTGCCGGACCCGGCTAAAGAAGCTGACCTGGTCAAGCGCGGTTCCATCGAGCGCGCCTTGAAGTACATGGGCTTGCACGCCAACCAAGCGATTACCGACATCCAGTTGGACCGCGTGTTCATCGGTTCTTGCACCAATTCGCGGATTGAAGACCTGCGCGCCGCAGCAGTGATCGCCAAGGGCCGCAAAGTGGCTTCGACCATCAAGCAAGCCATCGTGGTGCCGGGTTCGGGCCTGGTCAAAGCGCAAGCCGAAGCCGAAGGCCTGGACAAGATCTTCCTCGAAGCCGGTTTTGAATGGCGTGAGCCGGGTTGCTCCATGTGCCTGGCGATGAACCCGGACCGTTTGGAGTCGGGCGAGCATTGCGCGTCCACCTCCAACCGTAACTTCGAAGGGCGTCAGGGCGCCGGTGGGCGTACTCACCTGGTCAGCCCGGCCATGGCTGCTGCGGCGGCCGTCAACGGTCGTTTCATCGACGTTCGCGAATTGATCTGAGGAATACCCGATGCGTGCTTTTACACAACACACAGGTTTAGTCGCGCCGTTGGACCGTGCCAACGTGGACACCGACCAGATCATCCCCAAGCAGTTCTTGAAGTCGATCAAGCGCACCGGTTTCGGCCCGAACCTGTTCGACGAGTGGCGTTACCTGGATGTGGGCTACGCCTACCAGGACAACTCCAAGCGCCCACTAAACAAAGACTTCGTGCTCAACGCCGAACGTTACCAAGGCGCCAGCGTGTTGCTGGCGCGGGAAAACTTCGGTTGCGGCTCCAGCCGTGAGCACGCACCGTGGGCCCTGGAAGAATATGGCTTTCGCAGCATCATCGCGCCGAGCTACGCCGACATCTTCTTCAACAACAGTTTCAAGAACGGTTTGTTGCCGATCATCTTGACCGATGAAGAAGTGGATGAGTTGTTCAAGCAGGTGGAAGCCGAAGAAGGCTACCAGTTGACCGTCGACCTGGCCGCGCAAACCGTGACTCGCCCGGATGGCAAGGTGTATCACTTTGAAGTGGACGCTTTCCGTAAGCACTGCCTGATCAACGGTCTGGACGACATTGGCCTGACCTTGCAGGACGGCGATGCGATTGCCGCGTTTGAGGCCAAGCACCGGGCGAGCCAGCCTTGGTTGTTTCGCGACGCGTAATTTTGGGTAGATCGGCCTGGCCCCATCGCGGGCAAGCCCGGCTCCCACATTGATCGGTGTTCTCCTGAACGACTCGGTCAACTGTGGGAGCTGGCTTGCCTGCGATAGCGGCAGTACAGCCACCCCAAAACCCAAGGAAAATCACCATGACCAACACCGCCCATACCCAAGTCGTGCAAAAACAATTCGGCGAGCAAGCCTCGGCCTACCTGAGCAGTGCCGTGCACGCCCAAGGCACCGAATTTGCGCTGCTGCAGGCCGAGCTGGCCGGGCAGGGCAGTGCACGACTGCTGGATTTGGGCTGCGGTGCCGGGCATGTGAGCTTCCATGTGGCGCCACTGGTCAAAGAAGTGGTGGCCTACGACCTGTCCCAACAGATGCTCGACGTGGTCGCCGCCGCTGCGGTTGATCGTGGCCTGGGCAACATTCGCACCGTGCACGGCGCCGCCGAACGCCTGCCGTTTGCCGATGGCGAGTTCGACTTCGTGTTCAGCCGCTACTCGGCCCACCACTGGAGCGATCTCGGCGTGGCCTTGCGCGAAGTGCGCCGCGTGCTCAAACCGGGTGGTGTGGCGGCCTTTGTGGACGTCTTGTCACCGGGCAGCCCGCTGTTGGACACTTACCTGCAAACCGTCGAAGTGCTGCGCGATACCAGCCATGTGCGCGATTACTCCGCCGCCGAATGGATGCAGCAGCTCAGCGAGTCCGGTTTGCATGTGCGCACCAGCAGCCGTCAACGCCTGCGCCTGGAATACACCTCGTGGGTCGAGCGCATGCGCACGCCAGAAGTGTTGCGCGCTGCAATCCTTGAGCTGCAAAAGGCGATGGGCCAGGAAGTACGCGACTATTACGAAATTCAAGCCGACGGCACCTTCAGCACCGACGTGCTGGTGGTCTTCGCCGAACGCTGATCAATTTTTCCCGACCTGCCTGCGGGCAGGTCGCTTGATGAAATGAGGAACGCATGAGCAAGCAGATTCTGATTCTCCCTGGCGACGGTATTGGTCCGGAAATCATGGCCGAAGCGGTCAAGGTCCTGGAATTGGCCAACACCAAGTACAGCCTGGGCTTCGAACTGAGCCACGACGTGATCGGTGGCGCGGCCATCGACAAGCACGGCGTGCCGCTGGCTGATGAAACCCTGGACCGTGCCCGTGCTGCCGACGCTGTGCTGCTTGGCGCCGTGGGTGGCCCGAAATGGGACAAGATCGAACGTGATATCCGCCCTGAGCGCGGCCTGCTGAAAATCCGGGCGCAACTGGGCCTGTTCGGCAACCTGCGCCCGGCGATCCTCTACCCGCAACTGGCTGACGCGTCGAGCCTCAAGCCGGAAGTGGTCGCGGGCCTGGACATCCTGATCGTGCGTGAGCTGACCGGCGGTATCTACTTCGGCTCGCCACGTGGCGTGCGTGAGTTGGAGAATGGTGAGCGCCAGGCTTACGACACCCTGCCGTACAGCGAGAGCGAAATTCGCCGTATCGCCCGTGTCGGTTTCGACATGGCGCGCGTGCGTGGCAAGAAGGTCTGCTCGGTCGACAAGGCCAACGTACTGGCTTCCAGCCAACTGTGGCGTGAAATCGTCGAAGAAGTGGCCAAGGACTACCCGGACGTCGAACTGAGCCACATGTACGTCGACAACGCTGCCATGCAACTGGTGCGTGCGCCGAAGCAGTTCGACGTGATCGTCACCGACAACCTGTTCGGCGACATTCTGTCTGACCAGGCCTCGATGCTCACCGGCTCTATCGGCATGCTGCCGTCGGCGTCCCTGGACACTAACAACAAGGGCATGTACGAGCCTTGCCATGGTTCGGCGCCGGATATCGCGGGCCAGGGCATTGCCAACCCGCTGGCGACCATTTTGTCGGTCTCGATGATGCTGCGTTACAGCTTCAATCTCGGCGACGCTGCAGACGCCATCGAGAAGGCCGTCAGCCTGGTGCTGGACCAGGGCCTGCGCACCGGCGACATCTGGTCGCAGGGTTGCACCAAGGTCGGTACGCAAGAAATGGGCGACGCAGTAGTCGCCGCGCTGCAGAATCTGTAATCTCTCGGGCCCGCTTGCAGTTGTTGCTGCAAGGCGGCCCACTTTTTAACAAGGTGTAGTTGCGATGAAACGTGTAGGTCTGATCGGTTGGCGCGGTATGGTCGGTTCCGTGCTCATGCAGCGGATGCTGGAAGAGCAGGATTTCGATCTTATTGAGCCGGTGTTTTTCACCACTTCGAACGTTGGTGGCCAAGGGCCGTCCGTGGGCAAGGATATCGCCCCGCTCAAGGACGCCTACAACATTGAAGAGCTGAAAACCCTCGACGTGATTTTGACCTGCCAGGGCGGCGACTACACCAGTGAAGTCTTCCCCAAGCTGCGTGAAGCGGGCTGGCAGGGTTACTGGATCGACGCGGCATCGAGCCTGCGTATGCAGGACGACGCCGTGATCATCCTGGACCCGGTGAACCGCAAGGTCATCGACCAGCAATTGGATGCCGGTACCAAGAACTACGTCGGCGGCAACTGCACCGTCAGCCTGATGCTGATGGGCCTGGGCGGCTTGTTCGAAGCCGGTCTGGTTGAGTGGATGAGCGCCATGACTTATCAGGCGGCCTCCGGTGCCGGCGCGCAGAACATGCGTGAGCTGATCAAGCAGATGGGCGCGACCCACGCAGCCGTTGCCGATCAACTGGCAGACCCTGCCAGCGCAATCCTCGACATTGACCGCCGTGTGGCCGAGGCCATGCGCAGCGACGCCTACCCGACTGAAAACTTCGGCGTGCCGTTGGCCGGTAGCCTGATCCCATGGATCGACAAAGAACTGCCGAACGGCCAGAGCCGCGAAGAGTGGAAGGCCCAAGCCGAGACCAACAAGATCCTCGGTCGCTTCAAGAGCCCGATCCCGGTGGACGGCATCTGCGTACGTATCGGCGCCATGCGCTGCCACAGCCAGGCGCTGACCATCAAGTTGAACAAAGACGTGCCGATCGCCGACATCGAAGGGCTGATCAGCCAGCACAACCCATGGGTCAAGCTGGTGCCGAACAACCGCGATATCAGCATGCAGGAACTGAGCCCGACCAAGGTTACCGGTACCCTGAATGTACCGGTTGGCCGTCTGCGCAAGCTGAACATGGGCAGCCAGTTCCTCGGTGCGTTCACCGTTGGCGACCAACTGCTGTGGGGCGCGGCCGAACCGCTGCGTCGCATGCTGCGGATTCTGCTGGAGCGTTGATCGCTTGAGGCAGTAAGAGAAACCCGCGCTCTGGTGACAGGCGCGGGTTTTTTGTTGCCCTTGAGGCCGACATCGCAGGCAAGCCAGCTCCCACATGTTGACGTGTGAATACATTCAAGTGTGGGAGCTGGCTTGCCTGCGATGGGGCCATCAGCCACATCACTATAACTGGGCCAATTGCCTCACCCCCCACCACCCGGTAAAGTGCCGCTCCCCCCGCAATGCCCGAGGCAGCCCCATGACCCAGACCTTTGAAATCGCCGTGATCGGCGCCACCGGCACCGTTGGTGAAACCCTGGTGCAGATTCTCGAAGAGCTGGACTTCCCGGTGGGCACCTTGCATTTGTTGGCGGGCAGCAACTCTGCCGGCGCGTCGGTACCGTTTCGTGGCAAGAACGTGCGGGTCAAGGAAGTTGACGAGTTTGATTTCAAAAAGGTGCAGCTGGCGTTTTTTGCTGCGGGGCCGGCAGTGACCCTCAGTTTTGCCCCGCGCGCCACGGCGGCCGGTTGCGCGGTGATCGACCTGTCGGGCGCGTTGCCGGCTGATCAGGCGCCTCAGGTTGTCCCGGAGGCTAATGCTCACGTCCTGAGCCGCCTGAAAAAGCCTTTCCAGCTCAGCAGCCCAAGCCCGTCCGCCACCAACCTTGCGGTGGTGCTGGCCCCGTTGCGCGGTTTGCTGGACATCCAGCGTGTGAGCGTCACCGCCAACCTTGCAATGTCGGCCTTGGGCCGTGAAGCGGTCAGCGAGTTGGCTCGGCAAACGGCTGAGCTGTTGAACGTGCGCCCGATGGAGCCTCAGTTCTTTGATCGTCAGGTTGCCTTCAACCTGTTGGCACAAGTCGGCACGCCAGATGCACAAGGTCATACGGCCCTGGAGAAACGTCTCGTACATGAACTGCGTGCCGTACTGGAAACTCCTTTGCTAAAGATTTCCGCAACCTGCATTCAAGCCCCGGTGTTTTTTGGCGATAGCCTGACTGTGTCGCTGCAATTGGGCGCACCGGTCGACCTCTCCGCGGTGAATCGCGTTCTCGATGCGGCGCCGGGTATAGAGCTGGTCGAAGAGGGCGATTACCCGACAGCGGTTGGCGATGCGGTGGGCCAGGACGTTGTGTATGTAGGACGGGTTCGTGCAGGGGTGGACGATCCGGCGGAACTAAATCTGTGGCTGACGTCAGATAACGTACGCAAAGGGGCTGCCCTTAACGCCGTACAGCTGGCGCAGTTGTTGATAAAAGACCTTGTGTAAAAGATACTTGGCGGCAATTTGTAGATTGATTCTAACCAGGCGCTATGCTTGGCCCCAAGCAGGAATAGAAGCGCGTCGGTGACCTATCGGCTCGCCATGCCTTATGGCAGCGGTTACCAACCTTCTCGCAGGCCGGGGAGTGTTCAAACAAAGGATGAGGCTATGGTTCAAGTTCGCAAACTGGTGTTAGCAATAGCGGCCGCCTCGGCGCTGTCCTCCGGTATGGCGCAGGCGCTGCAGCTGGGGGAAATGACCCTCAAGTCGAAGTTGAACCAGCCTTTGTCGGTGGAAATCGAATTGCTCGATGTGGGTGGCCTCACGGCTTCCGAGATCACACCGAGCCTGGCGTCGTCCCAGGCGTTTGTGGATGCCGGCGTTGATCGCCAGGCGTTTCTGAATGACCTGACGTTTACTCCGGTGATCAACCCGAGTGGGCGCAGTGTGGTGCGCGTCACTTCCAGCAAGCCGCTGCCGGATTCCTACGTACGCTTCCTGTTGCAGGTGCAGTGGCCCAACGGCCGGTTGATGCGTGACTACAGCGTGCTGCTCGATCCAGCTAAATTCGAGCAGCCGGCACCGGCCGCCGCTGCGCCCGCGCCACGCTTGAGCGCGCCGGCAAGCACCGCGCCTGCCGGTAGCAAGGCTGCCCAGCACACCACCACGTCGCGCGATACCTTGTGGGAAATTGCCGAGAAGAACCGCAATGGCGCGTCGGTCCAGCAGACCATGCTGGCTATCCAGGCGCTGAACCCGGACGCGTTTATCGATGGCAACATCAACCGCCTGAAGACCGGCCAGGTGCTGCGCCTGCCGGATCGCGTTCAAGCGACCAGCTTGTCGCAGTCCCAGGCGATTGCCGAAGTGACCGCGCAAAACGCTGCTTGGCGTCAGGGTCGTCGCTCGGCCACCAACCAGGCAGCGGGCAAGCAGCAATTGGACGCAACCAAGCGCACCCAGCCTGGCAATGCGCCGTCGAGCACCAGCGCTAAGGACAACCTGAGCCTGGTCTCTGCCGAAGCGGCGAAGAAGGGTGCCAAGGGCAAGGCAGGGGACAGCTCCTCCTTGAACGACAAGCTGGCGATGACCCAAGAGCAACTCGACACCACTCGTCGCGACAACGAAGAATTGAAAAGTCGCGCGGCAGATTTGCAAAGTCAGTTGGACAAGTTGCAAAAGCTGATTCAACTGAAAAACGATCAACTCGCCCGTTTGCAGGCTGAAAAAGGCGACACCAGCGGGGCGGCTGCGGCAGCGATGCCGGCTCAGTTGGCCGGTGATCCTGCGTCGACGCCTGCTGCCACAGCCACCGCGGCACCTGCCGCGCCTGCTGTCGAACCGGTCAAGCCTGAAGTGGCACCCGCTGCCACCCCGGAAGGTAAATTCAACGACCTGCTGACCAACCCGATCATCCTCGGTGTGGTTGGCGGTGCCGCCGGCCTGCTGGTGCTGTTGCTCCTGCTGTTGTGGGCACGTCATCGCAATGCCCGCCGCGAAGAGGAAAAACACCTGCGCATGGCGCGGGCCCTGGCTGAAGAGCCTGAGTTTGCCTCGAATATCGATCACGACCTGCCGCCGGACAGCTTTGAGGGGCTCGAAGTGCCACCGCCGAGCGTCAAGCTAGCAGCTGCGCCTGCGCCTGCACCAGTGGTTGAACCGGCCGTCGTGGTGCCAACCGTTGCTTCCGTGCTGGCGCCGCTGGCAGTTGCTGTCGCGCCGCAAAACTCTAGTGATGCGCTGGCACAAGCCCAGTCCCATATCGATCGTGGCCATCTGAACCAGGCGGCTGACGTGCTGGAGCAGGCAATCAAGCATGAGCCCAAGCGTAGCGATCTGCGTTTGAAGCTGATGGAGGTCTACGGCCTGCAGGGCGACAAGGACGGTTTTGTCACCCAGGAGCGTCAACTGGTGGCCAATGGCGACAACCACGCCCAGGTCGAGCAGCTCAAGTCGCGCTTCCCGGCCATGGCCGTGTTGGCGGCAGGTGTCAGCGCTGCGGTTGCTGCTGCTGCGTTGGACGCTCAATACGTCAAGGACCTGTTGGAAGACAAACCGGCTGCCCCGGCGCCAGAGCCAGAGGCATTCGACACTGATTTCGACCTGAGCCTGGACGATTTGGAAGCCGCATCGCCTGCCGAAGTCAAAGACGATCAGCAGACGTTTGAATCGCTTCTACAGGAGCAGACCGAAGCCAAGGTCAGCCCGGACGACTTGTCGGACTTCGACCTGGACCTGGATCTGCAATTGGATGCGCCAGCTTCGACGCGTTCGGACGATGACTTCCTCTCGGGTCTGGAAGACCAGATGAAAGATGTGTCCGTTGTCGAGCCGCCGACCCTGACTCCAGCGGCGCTGGATGATTTCGACCTGCCGGAAGATTTCGACCTGTCCCTGGCGGACGAGCCGGAAGTGGCTGCCCAGCCGGACGCCTTCGCGTCGGAACTGGATGATGTCAATGCTGAGCTGGATCGACTGTCCCAGAGCCTTGAGCATCCGTCCATCGAGCCATCCTTTACCGCTGAAGACGCGGCGTTGGGCGGGGATGAGCCGGAATTCGATTTCCTGTCGGGCACCGATGAGGTTGCCACCAAACTCGACCTGGCCCAGGCCTATATCGATATGGGTGATGCGGACGGTGCACGGGACATCTTGTCTGAAGTGTTGACCGAGGGTGATGAGTCCCAGCGTGGCGAGGCCAAGGAAATGCTCGGTCGATTGGCGTAATCATCGGTTGTTGGCGCGACGGCGACCTTTGGGTCGCCGTTTTGCTTTTCGTGGAAACCGGGCAAGCCAGCGTCCCTACAAATCGGCATAATGTGCGCCTTTGCGCAACTCATCAGGCTCTCAGTTCTTGGCAAATATAGATAACGCGGCCGCCGAAATGGCGGCTGCAGGCTTTTACCGCATCGCCTTGGGCGTGGAATACAAAGGTTCTCGCTATCGCGGCTGGCAGCGTCAGGCATCCGGCGTGCTGACGGTGCAGGAAACCCTGGAAAAGGCGCTGTCGAAGGTCGCCGATTCGCCAGTATCGCTGATGTGCGCCGGGCGTACCGATGCTGGTGTGCATGCGTGTGGCCAGGTGGTGCACTTCGATACCCAGGCCGAACGCACGATGAAGGCGTGGGTGATGGGCGCTAATATCAATTTGCCCCATGACGTCAGCGTCAGTTGGGCCAAGGTCATGCCCGCGCATTTTCATGCGCGCTTCAAGGCCATCGCCCGGCGTTATCGCTATGTGATCTACAACGACCAGATTCGCCCGGCGCACCTGAACGAAGAAATTACCTGGAACCACCGCCCGCTAGACGCCGAGCGCATGGCCGAGGCCGCGCAGCACCTGGTGGGTGTGCATGATTTCAGTGCCTTCCGCGCCGGCCAGTGCCAGGCCAAGTCGCCGATCAAGGAAGTCCACCACCTGCGGGTAACCCGCCACGGCAAGATGATTGTGCTGGATATCCGCGCCGGGGCGTTCCTGCACCATATGGTGCGCAACATTGCCGGGGTATTGATGACTATCGGTACCGGCGAGCGTCCGGTGGAGTGGGCCAAGGAAGTACTGGAAAGCCGCATTCGTCGTACCGGCGGTGTGACGGCGCATCCATTCGGCCTGTATCTGGTGGATGTGGAGTACCGCGACGAGTTCGAGCTGCCGGAACGTTTCATCGGGCCACACTTCCTCACAGGTTTCAGCGAACTTGGCGGCTGACGCCCGGAAAAGCTTTTGTTACCATCCGGGACTTTCTCGGTCCAATCCCTGGGGTTTTCACGATATGCCAGCCGTTCGCAGCAAGATTTGCGGGATTACCCGCATAGAAGACGCGCTGGCGGCAGTCGCGGCGGGGGCGGATGCGATCGGCTTTGTGTTTTATGCCAAGAGTCCGCGGGCGGTGAACGTGTTGCAGGCTCGGGCGATCATCGCTGCACTGCCGCCGTTTGTGACCACCGTCGGGTTGTTCGTCAACGCCAGCCGCTGTGAACTCAACGAAACCCTGGATGCCGTACCGCTGGACATGCTGCAGTTTCACGGTGACGAAAGTCCTGATGAGTGTGAGAGCTACCAACGCCCGTACATCAAGGCGCTGCGCGTAAAGGCCGGGGATGACATCGCCGCTGCCTGTGCTGCCTACACCGGCGCTCGCGGAATTCTGCTGGATACCTATGTCGAAGGCGTGCCCGGTGGTACCGGTGAGGCGTTTGACTGGACGCTGATTCCCGAGGGCTTGAGCAAGCCGATCATCCTGGCCGGGGGGCTCAACCCCGCGAATGTCGGGGCGGCGATCGAGCAGGTTCGTCCGTATGCCGTGGATGTCAGCGGTGGGGTAGAGCAGGGCAAGGGCATCAAGGATCACAACAAGATTCGCGCATTCATGCAGGCTGTGCGCGACAGCAGTGTCGGGATGTGACGGCTGGCAGTCTGCCGCCGTCCATAACTACCACTGTGTAAAACAGCCCGGCGCCGCCTGTGAGTGGCCCGGAAACGAAGTGGCAACCCTGCTCGGCAGGTTGTCTGGAAGGCTGAGGGCGCATGCGGGAAAAGGCAGGTCGAACGTCTGACCCCGTCCTGCATGCGTCATCGCCACATATGAATTTAGCTCAAGGGCATACGCGGGGCTGTGTTCAAGCCACCGGTACTGGAGAAAGAAAGCATGAGCAACTGGTTAGTAGACAAACTGATCCCTTCGATCATGCGTTCCGAGGTGAAAAAAAGCTCGGTTCCTGAAGGTCTGTGGCACAAATGCCCATCCTGCGACGCGGTGCTGTATCGCCCGGAGCTGGAAAAGACCCTGGATGTTTGCCCTAAGTGCAACCACCACATGCGTATCGGCGCCCGCGCCCGCATCGACATCTTCCTCGACGCCGACGGCCGTAACGAGCTGGGCGCAGACCTGGAGCCGGTTGACCGTCTCAAGTTCCGCGACAGCAAGAAGTACAAGGACCGTCTGGTCGGCGCGCAGAAGCAGACCGGTGAGAAAGACGCACTGATCTCCGTCAGCGGCAAGCTGCTGGGCATGCCGGTGGTGGTCTCGGCGTTCGAGTTCTCCTTCATGGGCGGCTCCATGGGTGCCATCGTCGGTGAGCGTTTTGTTCGCGCCGCCAACTACGCCCTGGAAAATCGTTGCCCGATGATCTGCTTCGCCGCCTCCGGTGGTGCGCGGATGCAGGAAGCCCTGATCTCGCTGATGCAAATGGCCAAGACCTCTGCGGTGCTGGCGCGTCTGCGTGAAGAAGGTATCCCGTTCATCTCCGTGCTGACCGACCCGGTCTACGGCGGCGTTTCCGCGAGCCTGGCGATGTTGGGTGACGTGATCGTCGGCGAGCCAAAGGCCCTGATCGGCTTTGCTGGCCCGCGCGTGATCGAGCAGACCGTGCGTGAAAAGCTGCCGGAAGGCTTCCAGCGTAGCGAGTTCCTGCTGGAGCACGGTGCCATCGACCTGATCATCCCGCGCGGTGAGCTGCGTCCACGCCTGGGCAACCTGCTGGCGCAAATGATGGGTTTGCCGACGCCTGTGTACGTCGCGCCTAAAGTTGAACCGATCGTCGTGCCGCCGGTGCCTGCAAACCTATGACCCAACGTACCCTCGGCGAATGGCTCGCCTACCTTGAGCAGTTGCATCCGTCCGCCATCGACATGGGCCTGGAGCGCTCGCAACAGGTAGCGGCCCGCCTTGGGTTGGGCCGCCCGGCACCGCGAGTAATCACGGTGACCGGCACCAACGGCAAAGGCTCTACCTGCGCCTTTGTCGCCGCGCTGCTGCAAGCCCAAGGGCTGAAAGTCGGCGTGTACAATTCCCCGCACTTGCTGCGTTACAACGAGCGGGTGCAGCTCAATGGCGTCGAAGCCACTGACGAGCAACTCTGTGAAGCCTTCGCCGCACTCGATGCCGGGCGTGGCGAAATTTCCCTGACTTATTTCGAGATGGGCACCCTGGCGGCGTTCTGGCTGTTCGAGCGTGCGCAACTGGATGTGGTCGTTCTGGAAGTCGGCCTGGGCGGGCGTCTGGATACGGTCAACGTGGTGGATGCCGACGTCGCGCTGGTGACCAGCATCGGCGTGGACCATGCCGATTACCTGGGCAATACCCGCGAGTCTGTGGCCTATGAAAAGGCCGGGATCTTCCGTCAGGGCAAGCCGGCGCTGTGTGGTGATATTGACCCGCCGCATACCTTGCTCGACAAGGTGCGCGAACTGGATTGCCCGTTTTTCCTGCGGGGCCGCGAATTCAATCTTGAAATCGGTGACCGGCACTGGCAATGGCGCGGTCAGGATGCAAGTGGTCAGTCGGTAGAGTTACGCGACCTGCCGCTGCTCAACCTGCCCATGGAAAACGCCGCGCTCGCGCTGCAGGCCTACTTGCTGTTGGACCTGCCGTGGAATGCCGGGCAGATTGCCGCGACCTTGCTGGCGACCCGTGTGGTCGGGCGCCTGGATCGTCGCGCTTACAAGTGGCAGGGTAAGCGCCTGAACCTGTTGCTGGATGTTGGGCATAACCCTCATGCGGCCGAATACCTGGCGCAACGCTTGTCGCGCACGCCGCCGGTCGGTCGTCGCCTTGCGGTATTCGGTTTGCTGGCCGATAAGGACTTGGAGGGTGTGGTTGCACCTTTGCTTAGCAATGTCGAGGCTTGGGCCGTGGCGCCGCTCGATTCGCCACGCAGTCGCCCGGCCGCCGAGCTGGAGGTTGCTTTGCAGAACCTTGGTGCGCCTGTGGCGTCGTATGCAAGCGTTACCGCTGCCCTTGAGGCACAGTGTGCGGTTGCCACGCCTGACGACGAAATTCTGTTGTTCGGATCATTTTATTGTGTTGCCGAGGCGCTAGAGTGGTTGGCCCGGCGCTCCACGGAGGAAGCTGCACATGGCATTACTGGATAGCGCTTACAAGCAGCGGATGGTCGGAGCCCTGGTTCTGGTGGCGTTGGCAGTGATCTTCTTGCCGATGTTGTTTTCCCGTCAGGACGAAGAGCGCCAGGTCATCGTCGAGGCGCCTACCGCGCCACAGGCGCCAGCGGTGCCGCAAGTGCAGGTTGAGCCCGTGGTAGTGCCCGAGCCGCAGGCCTTGCCGGAAGATGAGCCGGTTCCGAGCGCTGATGAAGTGGCGGCGCAGCAGGCGCCGTCTATGCCCGTGCAGCCAAGCGTACCGGTGGTCAAGCCGGCACCCGCGCCGACCGTAGCGGCCAAGCCCGCTGCGCCGGCGCCGGCATCCAAGCCAGTGGCGCCGCAACCTGCGGCACCGGGCAAGCCAGACGTGGGCCAGAGCCGTATCGACCCTAATGGCCTGCCGATCAGTTGGTCGATCCAGGTCGCAAGCCTCGGTAATCGTGATGGTGCCGAGGCGCTGCAAAAAAAGCTGCGTAGTCAGGGCTATAACGCCTATATCCGCAGTGCGGATGGTAAGAACCGGGTATTTATCGGGCCGCTGATTGAGCGTGCCGAGGCGGATCGCCTGCGGGATTTGCTGGATCGCCAGCAGAATCTGAAGGGGTTCGTGACTCGCTTCCAGCCTGAGCGCGGCTGATTTTCGCGAGTTCCAGTTGGAGTGCAGGTCAAAAGTGGGAGCTGGCTTGCCTGCGATGGCGGTGGTGCAGTCGACAGTGATGTTGAATGTGCTGGCCTCATCGCAGGCAAGCCAGCTCCCACATTGGTTTTAGGGTGGGGTTGAAATGGAGTTGGCACGCCACAAACTACTGATTTGCAAGGCATCGACAATCACCGCTTACCGATAGCCCGGCGCTCTGCTAAAATGCGGCGCCTTATCTGTCCGTAGGCTCAAACGTGCCATTTACCTGGGTTGATTGGGCGATTGTTGCAATCGTCGCCATCTCCGCTTTGATCAGTCTAAGCCGCGGCTTCGTAAAAGAAGCACTGTCGTTGCT
>NZ_NKIG01000076.1:0-1587 GCF_002255865.1 Pseudomonas sp. PGPPP1
GGTGCGTAGACACGCAACTCGTCGCCTTCGGCTTCGACCTGTAGCGGACGGATCCAGGTGTTGAATTGCTGGGCAGGCAGCTCATCGCGCAAAAGCTCCACGCACTGCTGCCAAAGTTCCACTGACACGGATATCCCCTAAGTTGAAAGCCGGTGAGGCAAAAACAGCCGCCATTGTAGCGGCCAGCCGCCCACTTATCCACATGTAGGTTGCTCACAGGCCAGCCAAAATCAATGCCTTACCCCTAAAAAAAGCGACCGATGGTCTGTGCATAAGCTCTGTGGATAAGCGCACCTAAGCTCGTTGTACAAGTGGGGGTGAAAGTCTGTGGGTAACTGGCCTGTGGATAACAACCCATTCCACCCACAGCTTATCCGACAGCGCAGCACAGGCAGAGCACCGTTTCTCCCCCGTGTTGTCATTCTCTGTACATCACGTGGAACAAGGCCTAAAGGCAGTTATCCACAGATGATCGCCTCACTAGCTTTTATAAGCTTTACAGAAAAGCTTTAAATAACTTCCTTCTTTATTTTTATATCTATGGCATTGCCCGTGAAAGCCGAGCTGATAGAAAAGGGCCGTTTGCCTTATAGAGATCTAATTGAAGGAAAAGCTGGTTGGAAATTGACCTAGAGGCTTGCTTTCTCTAGAATCGCCGGTCTCTTAAAACGGGGGCCATTCCGGCCCGTTGTGGACGAACCAGGTAACAACGCCATGAAACGTACTTTCCAACCAAGCACCATCAAACGCGCCCGTACCCACGGCTTCCGTGCTCGCATGGCTACCAAGAACGGCCGTGCTGTCCTGTCGCGTCGCCGCGCCAAAGGTCGTGCGCGTCTGGCAGTTTGATAATCCGGTACTGGTGGTGAGTCAGGACTTCAGTCGGGAAAAGCGTCTGCTAACCCCCCGGCATTTCAAGGCAGTCTTTGACTCCCCCACCGGCAAGGTTCCGGGGAAAAATCTCCTGCTCCTTGCGCGTAACAACGATCTGGATCACCCCCGCCTAGGGCTGGTGATCGGCAAGAAGAGCGTAAAGCTCTCCGTTGAGCGCAATCGCCTCAAGCGTCTGATGCGCGAATCGTTTCGCCTCCACCAGGAAACTCTGGTTGGTTGGGATATTGTTATCGTCGCGCGCAAAGGCTTGGGGGATGTAGAAAACCCCGAATTGATTCAGCATTTCGGCAAGCTCTGGAAACGTCTGGCGCGTACCAACAAACCAGCACCAGCAGTCAGCACCGAAACTGTAGGGGTAGACAGCACCGATGCGTAAACTGGCCCTCGTTCCGATCCAGTTTTATCGCTATGCCATTAGTCCTCTGATGGCCAGCCACTGTCGTTTCTACCCCAGTTGTTCCTGCTACGCGTTAGAGGCCATAGAAAATCATGGTCTTCTGCGCGGTGGCTGGCTGACCTTTCGTCGTTTAGGTCGCTGTCATCCGTGGAATCCCGGTGGTTATGACCCGGTTCCACCTATCCCTACCTCCCGTTCTTCTTCGATGGCCGAGTAATCATGGATATTAAACGCACGATCCTGATCGTCGCCCTGGCAATCGTGTCCTACGTCATGGTTCTTAAGTGGAACCAGGA